>PLEB01000314.1 GCA_003136915.1 Chitinophagaceae bacterium | reverse complement strand
GACCCAGATAATACCATCTTCTGTAATCTGCTTTTTTAGATTTGGAATTTCCTTTTGAAGATCCTTAGTTTTTATTGCGAAATAGTGAATAAAATTCTTTTTGACTTTTTTATCACCAGGAAAAAGAAGTTTCTCCGACAGGTCAGTGAATAATTCAAAATAGTATCCGGGTTGATTGATGAGGCGGACCTTATACCCCTCCTTAATTCCCAATTTTTTGGCAAGAGACGTCCCTGAATATCCGGCAGGTTTCAGTTTTTCAATTATTCCATTCAAATCTCGTATAAAATTTCTTAAAGAAAACGCTCCAGCATGTTAAATATATTGAGGGTATGGCTTCACCAGTTCTTTTACTTTATCCTAACGGTTAGGCACGTGGCAGCTCATAATTCTTTGTGAATGGACAACGGAATCTCATTCTGCTTGTTTTTTTTTGATTCATTACATCTAGCTTTAGGAAGCTAATCTAATTCGGCAGAGAAGAACCCGCCTTCAGAATACTCACCGATACTATTTGAGTTGAAAAGTCCCTGGTTCGAATTCCATTCAATAAGCATTTTGGAATTGATTTTTATTCTTGATTTTCAAATATTAAACAGAAATAGTATGAAAAAGAAATTCTACCTCTTTTCAGTTTGTCTTGTATCATTCTTTGCAACCCGCGCCCAAATAAATAAAGGAGCAATATTGCTTGGGGGCAATTTGAACTTTTCAACCAATAACATAAAACCAGACTCTCTGGGATCTGGTGGCAATATCATAAATATAGCTCCATCCTTGGGTAAGGCCATTAGAGAGAATGAGGTTGTTGGCATTGGTCTTATATACACACATTCTGACTCCAAAGTTGGTGGCCAAATAAATTCTTTCAATTTTAGCAGCAATGCGTTCGGGGCGTCTGTGTTTATGAGAAGGTACAGGAACCTGGGGAAGCATTTCTATATATTTGGGCAGGGTGGTTTTGGCGGTGATTATTTGGAGGACAATTCTCATGATAATAATCAACCGGAGAATTCAAGATCAGACAAGGGATTCAACTTGAACTTTGGATTTTATCCCGGAATTTCTTACGAAATAAATAATAAAATTCAACTGGAAACCGGATTCAATAATTTGCTTGAAATGCAATTCTCTCATAACAAAACAACCGGCAGCGGCATGGCCAACTCTACCCAAAACCAATTTTCTTTCAGTTCAAGCCTCAGTAATTTTTCCGGATTAACTGTTGGTATCCGGTTTCTGATCAATCCTGCTTGACGGGGAACACATCATTCGTTCAGTGTATAGAATTATGCTTTCCAAGTCTTTCACTAGGTATCAATTCTTTAGAACCCGGAATATATTTATAAAAACCCTCACCGGATTTCAAACCCAGGATTCCCGCGCTGACCATATTTATGAGCAGGGGAGAAGGAGCATATTTCGGGTTGCCAAAGCCTTCTAGTAAAACTTTCAGGATGGAAAGGCAAATATCCAGTCCGATAAAATCCGCTAACTGCAAAGGTCCCATAGGATGGGCCATACCTAGTTTCATGACGGTATCAATCTCAACTACGCCGGCTACGCCTTCGTGGAGACTAATGATCGCCTCATTGATCATGGGCATGAGGATTCTGTTTGCGATAAATCCCGGATAATCATTTACGACGCAGGGTATTTTTTCCAATTGCCTGGCGATTTCCGTAATCGTTCCGGTGACATCAGATGAAGTTGCGTATCCATTGATCACTTCAACAAGTTTCATTACGGGCACGGGGTTCATGAAGTGCATACCTATTACATGTGAAGGTCTTTTAGTTGCTGCTGCGATCCGCGTTATCGAAATGGAAGATGTATTGCTGGCCAGGATTGCCTGCGGTTGCGCCAGCTTATCCAGTTCACGGAATATATTCAATTTAGTCTCCACATTTTCGGAAATAGCTTCAATGATTATTTCTGCACCGGATACGCCTGACTTCAGATCGGATACCGGTTTGATAAGTTGCAACGTTTGTTTTCTATTCTCTTCCGTAAGCGTTCCTTTCTGTACCTGACGCTCCAGATTTTTCGAAATAATATCCATTGCTCTTTCCAACTGTGCATCGTGCAGGTCCACCAGATTAACTGGAAAGCCGTGCTGGCTAAACGTATGGGCAATACCGTTACCCATTGTGCCCGCTCCGATGACTGCTATTTTTTTCATAAGCCTTTGGTATTAGAAGGCAAGTTTACGAAGCTTCCCTCAACTTTTTAGCCTTATCTTGCAGCTCCTATGTATCCTAATCTATACTACGCATTTAAGGATCTTTTTGGTGTTGACTGGAAGTTCCTCCATTTTATCAATTCCTTTGGATTTTTTGTTGCCATTTCATTTATTCTTGCTGCAGTAATCCTTGACCGCGAACTCAAACGCAAGGAAGCCCAGGGATTATTACAGGCAGAAGATGAGATTCGGGTCGTTGGAAAACCTGCCGGACCCGGAGAACTGCTTACGAATTTTATTCTGGGATTTATTTTAGGCTACAAAGTCATCGGTCTTTTTATTTCCAGCTCACCAGTAACTCAAAATCCGGCTGACTATATATTTTCATCCGAAGGAAGTTGGCTTGCAGGAATTATTCTGGGATTGTTATTTGCCGGGATGAAATGGCGCGAAAAATATAAACAACAGCTTCCTGAACCAGAAGAAAGAAAGATCCGGATCTGGCCGCATGACAGGGTGGGTGATATTATTATTCTGGGGGCAGTATTTGGTTTTTTGGGAGCCAAGATTTTTAACAGCCTGGAAACCTGGGACGAGTTTGTTAAGAACCCGATTGAATCCCTTGTTTCTTTCAGCGGACTAACCTTCTACGGCGGTTTGATATGTGCAACATTGGGCATCTGGTATTATGCTCGCAAACATAAGATCGGTATCTGGCATCTCAACGATGCAGCCGCTCCCGCCCTAATGCTGGCCTATGGCACCGGTAGAATTGGCTGCCAGACAGCAGGGGACGGCGACTGGGGTATTATCAACAGTGCATATGCAGTAGATACCAGCACCCTGAAAACCGTTGTCGGAAGCCAGGCCAATTTCCAATCTGTTATTTCAGGCAACAGTGATTTTTATCTTAGTCAGTTCGGATCGCTAAACGTTCCGCATCTTGCAGCAAAAGGTCCCTCATTCCTGCCCAACTGGTTGTTTGCTTATTCATATCCGCATAATGTAATCAGTGAAGGCCTGAAAATTCCAGGATGTTCCGGCCCTTATTGCAGTTACCTTCCTCTTCCCGTATTTCCAACACCCTTTTATGAGACGGTTGTATGTGTCGGACTTTTTTTCCTGATCTGGTCGGTCAGAAAGAAATTCAAGGTCCCGGGAACCTTATTTGCCTTTTACATGGTTTTAAACGGCATCGAACGTTTTTTTATAGAGAAAATCAGGGTTAATACCCGGTATTCCATCGCAGGCTATCACCCGACGCAGGCAGAAATTATCTCCACTTTGCTTGTTATTTCAGGCGCAATTCTATATTTCGTACTCAAAAACAAGTATAAATCTCCCCTGAGCAGCAATCAACAGCTAATATAACCGCTGTTCCATCAATCTATTCCACTCATCCTGAATACCGGGATTGACTGAAACTTCGCTGGATTCCCTGCGTCCAATTCTCATCCATTATTTCCCGATTATCAATAAAATCAGCCATCCAACATAAAACAATGTTCTATGTAATGCTTGGTACTGATCTTTGACCTGTAACTACTAACAAACAGTACCAAGTAAACCAAAAAACATGAAACTCACACTTCTTAGCCTGCTGATTGCAATTTCCTGTATTGCGAACGCCCAGCGCCCGGCAACCGCCAATATTCGCGGTTCAGTCGCCGAAGAAACTAAGAGTCCGGTAGAAGGAGCCAGCATTGAACTGATCAGAAATCAGGATACGGCGGCTTATAAAATGAGCGAAACGGACAAATCAGGAAGGTTTATTTTCGAAACAATTCCGGTGGGCAAATATCATCTAGTGGCTACGGCAGTGGGGCATGAGTCTTTTTCCGGTCCTGCTTTTTCTGTTTCACCTGACAACAAAAATATTGATCTGCCACAAGTGGTGCTGAAGAAAAAAACCAACGAACTGCAATCGGTTGCCGTGGTTGCCAATAAATCTTTTATAGAACAAAGGGCCGACCGGATCGTGGTGAATGTGGATGCATCGCCCGCTAACGCAGGATCATCGGCCATGGATATCCTGGAAAAATCACCGGGTGTTACGGTTGACAAGGACGACAATATCAGCCTCAAAGGCAAGCAGGGAGTAATCATTATGATAGACGATAAGCCTACCTACATGACTTCAACGCAATTGGCCAGTTACCTGAAAAGCCTTCCTGCATCCGCCATTGACCAATTGGAAATCATGACAAACCCTTCCGCAAAATATGATGCCGCAGGAAACTCTGGGATTATCAATATTAAAACCAAGAAGAATAAAACCAAAGGTTTCAACGGGTCAATGACACTTTCGCAAACCGAGAGCAAATATGGGAAGCCGGGCGCGAGTGTCAACATGAATTACCGTACCGGAAAACTGAATATTTTCGCCAATGCGGGATTTAACCGCTGGAAGGGATGGCATAACCTGGATATCAACAGGAATTACCTTGATTCCGGAAATGGAAAAATCAACTCCATCTTTACGCAGACAACCTATATGCAATATTCAAATCCGGAGTTCAACATAAAAGCAGGAATAGATTATTTCCTGAACGACAAAACGACCCTTGGTTTCGTTGTGAGCGGTTTTCAGGATGATGAAAAAAACCAGTCCCAGAGTTATATCACGCTGAAGGACGCAAACAATATACCTGATTCGCTGGTGCACTCTTTTGGCAATATTGATGGTCTATGGCAGAACGTTTCCATGAATCTAAATTTCCTGAGGAAGTTCGATTCTCTCGGCACACAAATAACGGCCGACGCGGATTATGTTCGTTATAATTCAAAAAATGATCAATACTATCTAAATGCCACATTCGATCCGAAAATGAATCCGCTCGATGCCAGCACCCTGAGTGGAAATCTGCCTTCCACGATCAATATATATACATTTAAAACGGATTACACGCATCCATTCAAAAATGATTTTAAGCTGGAGGCGGGCTTGAAAACAAGCTATGTGGCAACGGACAACCAGGCAAATTATTTTAATGTGGTGAGTGATGTCGAGTATCCCGATACGACAAAGACCAATTATTTTGTTTATCATGAAAATATCAATGCCGTATACCTGAATTTCAACAAGAAATATAAAAAATGGAATTTCCAGGCAGGGTTACGCGTGGAAAATACCAACTACTCGGGCCATCAGTTTGGCAATAAATACACGGTAGTAAATAATGATTCTGCCTTTTCGAAAAGCTATGTGAGTGCATTTCCGACAGCCTATATTTCCTATCAGCTGAATGATAATAATATGTTTGGGCTGAACTTCGGGAGACGAATTGACCGTCCGGATTATGGCGATCTGAATCCCTTCCTGTTTTTTCTGGATCAGTACACTTATCAGGCAGGTAACCCTTATCTGCAACCGCAATACACGACAAATATTGAGCTTTCGCATACATACCATAATATGCTGACCACAACACTGAACTATAGCAATACAAAAAATTTCTTTTCGGAAACATTCGAGCAGGAGGGTCATGCAACGATTGTGCGGAATGGAAATATTGGAAGAAGGCAGAATGCAGGCGTTTCCGCGAGTCTCAACCTGACCGTGACCAAATGGTGGACCGCCATACTTTATACAAACTTAAATTACAATCATTTCAATGGCATGCTGTATGGTCAGAATCTCAATGTCAGCGCGGTCAACCTGCTGGGTAACCTGAATAACCAATTTAAGTTTGGTAAAGGCTGGGGCGGCGAAATCTCCGGATTTTACAGAACAGCCGGCCTTGAAGGCCAGGTGTTGATAAAACCCGTCGGCCAAACGTCTGCAGCCATCGTAAAGCAGCTCTTTAATGAAAAAGGAAGCCTGAAATTAGGCGTCCGTGATATATTCTATACCCAGCAGTTCAGGGGAGCCATCAATTTCCAGGAAACGCAAGCTACTTTTCACAATTCCAGGGACAGCCGCCAGGTGAGCCTCACCTTTACTTACCGATTTGGGAAACCCATCAAGGGACCACAAAATAACAGACATTCCGGAGGCGCTGATGAGGAAGCCAATCGGGTAAAAGCGGGCGGCAACAATTAATCAGTAGTTTTCGTGAATAAAGACCTGCTCTGGAGGATGAGCGGGTCTTTTATTTTTTATTTTTGCCGTTTAATAAACAACCTATGCCATCCTTTGATATTGTAAGTAAAATTGATCCGCAAACACTCGATAATGCGGTTAACGTAACAAAAAAAGAAATCCTGAACCGATTCGATTTCAAGGATTCGCCTGTTTCCATCGAACTCAATAAGAAAGAAATGGAGATCGAACTGGAGGCAGCGAGCGATATGAAGATTAAACAAATCACGGACGTGCTGATCAGCCGCTCGATCAAGCAGGGCCTGGATCCGCTGGCTTATGACCTTAGCAAGGAAGCTTATCCGAGCGGGAAGGTTACCCGGAAGAAAGTTCCTGTGCGCAATGGACTCAAACAGGAAGACGCAAAAAAGATCGTGAAATTGATCAAGGATTCAGGCCTGAAAGTACAGGCAGCCATCATGGATGACCTCGTACGGGTTACCGGCAAAAAGCTCGACGATCTCCAGGCTGTGATGCAACGCTGCAAAACGGCCAGTTTGGAAATTCCTTTGCAGTTTGATAATATGCGGAACTGA
>PLEB01000339.1 GCA_003136915.1 Chitinophagaceae bacterium | reverse complement strand
GTGGATGGTATATGGTGTATGGTGTATGGATCTCAGGTGAGAATTCGAAATAAAAGTCCATAAACCATACACCATATACCATCCACCCTTCAGACCCTGACGTAAATTTTCTTCTTATCCAAATAAAATCCGACCAGCCAGCAGAAAAGCATCCAGGAAATGGCAAATAACAGGGATCCGAAGTAGAGGCCGGCATGGCGGTAGATATTGTTGTATAACCACGAAACCAGGTCCTGGTCAGGTTGAGGTTGTATCAAATTAAGCACGGAAGAGCCTACTTCAGATACGAGGTAAATAAACAAAGGATTTTTGCCGAAGACAGTAAAGAATTTTGTCCATCGCGTTTTTCCCAGGAAATCCACCACATAGATAATAGCAGATATGATAACACAATCCAGGCCGACGGTATAAATAACGAAGGAGCTGGTCCATAGTTTCTTGTTGATCGGGAAACTCAGGTCCCAGAAATAAGCGATCACGATAAATGCAAAACCCAACAATAATAATTTAGCAAGTCCCTCGAATGTCTTTCCTTTCTCCTGCAGGAATTTTCCTACCATGTATCCAAAAGTTACGTTGACAACTGCAGGCAGGGTACTTAACCAGCCTTCCGGCTCGAAGGCAAGGTGTTCGCCGTGATACATATGATCTTTCCCCATCAGCCATACATCAATTTTATAACCCAGGTTACCCGTCATTGAATAGGGATCAGGAGCGTCTCCGCCAATGAGTAAGAAAGCCCAATACAATAGAAGAATGGATATGGAAACAGCGATCACTGTACCAGGTTTGAAATAATAGATAAGCAGGGAGGCTAAACAATAGGCCAATGCGATCCTTTGCAGGACGCCCATGATTCGGGTATGCGAAAAAGGAGAGAGCACGAGATGATGGGCGTCGTTATATTCAAAAAACGGAAACCAATATAATAAGAAACCGCACAGGAAAATGATCAGCGTCCGTTTAAAAATTTTAGCCAGCACCTGGCTTTGCCTGAGCGCATCCCAGCGGCTCATTACAAAACTCATGGCATTGCCTACTGCGAAGAGAAAGGAAGGAAATACGAGGTCGGTCGGTGTGAAGCCGTTCCATCGCGCATGTTCTAGTGGCGAATAAGTGAACTGACTTCCGGAAGTATTTACAATGATCATGAAGCAAATGGTCATTCCCCGGAAAACATCCAGGGCAAGAAATCGTTGTTTTGGGGGAGTCATTGTTGTCATTTTGGTGGCAGCACGTCAGGAAGAAAGCCAAGTTCGGAAACTTAAGCCATTTTTCCATCCTGCGGAGGCAATTACAATAAAAATCCTTTCAGAGATACAAATCAGTTACATGTTCTGAGTTACTCTGTACGCCCGGCCGGTATGGAGTCACTATAGCAATGCGCTTGGTGTCATCTGCGGAGTAATATCTGCTCGTTTGTTCATAATGCTCGAAATTGCCGGCAAAAGAGTGGTTCAACTGAACTTGTAATGATGCCAAGAAAAATCATTTATCTCATCAACCCTATTTCTGGAACGAAAAAAAAGGCGCAGGTCAAAGCGCTGATATCCCGCAAGACCCTGGAAGCGGGGATCGATTTTGAAATCCTTATCTCGAAAGCGGATGGCGATTATGATTTCCTCAGAAAACGTGTAAAAGAAGAGCACATTTCCGATGTTGTTATTTGCGGTGGTGACGGAACGGTCAATGCAGTTGTAAAAACCCTGAAAGGAGTGCCCGTGCGTGTGGGCATAATTCCCATGGGTTCAGGTAACGGGCTTGCTTTTGCAGCCAAAATTCCAAAGCAGACCAGCAAGGCGCTCGAGATCATTTTCCAAGGAAAGGCTTATGGAACCGATGCCTTCTACATCAATGAAAATTTTTCCTGCATGCTTTGCGGTATTGGTTTTGATGCACTGGTGGCACATCATTTTGCCAAAAAGAAAAAGCGGGGACTTCAAACCTATATCAAAGTTGCCAGCCTTCAATTTTTTAAGGCCAAACCCTATTCATTTGAAATCAAACTAAATGACGGAATATTGAAAACAGAAGCTTTTTTTATCAGCATTGCCAACGGCAACCAGTTTGGAAATCATTTTACCATTGCTCCTAAAGCCAGTCTGAGCGATGGGCTGCTGGACATTGTGATCGTAAAAAAAATGAATAAGCTCTTATTGCCCTTTTCGGTGTTGCATCAGCTTTCGGGTACCAACGCCATCCAATCAGCATCGGCTTATACGAAAAATAAAAACATTCTCTATTTGCAAACCGACCAGTTCAGCATTCGTAATCCTTCAAATGCCCCTCTCCATATTGATGGCGATCCAAGGGATACCAGTCCGGAATTTAATATCAGGATAATAAAGAATTGTTTTCAGTTATTGCGCCCGTGAGAAGGGTTGATGGTTGATGGACATGAAAGCGTTGATGGTTGATAGTTGATGGTTGATGGACCTGAAAGCGTTGATGGTTGATAGTTGATGGTTGATGGACTTCAGGTGCAAATTTCAAATTATAATCCAGCATTTTTATTCATTCGGACAGAATTCAATTCGGTTGTCAAACTTTCGCCGTCGTCCGTCAACCATCAACTATCAACCATCAACCATTCAAGGATTGGCCAAAGAATCCACTTTCCTGAACATTATCTGGTTAACGGGCAAATTCAATGCATTGGCTACATCCAGTTTCTCCTGGCGGGTAAGATGAAAATTGAGCGAGACACCTTCATTGACTTTTTTCGGTTGATACTGAAAGGTCGTTTTATAAAAATGATCTCCCATCAATCCCTCAAAGACACTCAACAGGTCATCCTGGTTATATTCCTGCATTTTATACCAGTTATATTGAAGCAACAATACCGGCTTGGTGATGATTTCGGTGATATCTTTTGATTCAAAAGGAGTTTCCCATCCGCCGATCTTGCGGTCACGGATCTGGATCAGAACAACACCTCTTGTATTCTGAAGGATCCAATCGCGAAATACGCGCAGAAAGCGGATTGCCACCTGCTCACCGAAATTGTCGCGGAATCCTGCGTCCATCACGTCTATCACTGGATTTGTGGGCAACCATACATTGGGCAGCACATAAGGGAAAGTAGCATTCATGCGAAGTGCAGTCAGCAACCGGATATTGAACGGATCCTGTTTATTAAGTAAGCTGCAGAAATCCACCGCATCCGGATCTATGCCCATGATCCTCGTGCTGTCGTATACGGGTCGCATGAGAAAACTGATGGGCTGGCTGCTGATAAGCATCGTGCGACTGTCCCGCGTGATTACAGAACTCAATAACAGCAGGGGAATGCGCGCTTCTTTTTCGTCCGGTGCAATATCGCGCAGTTGACGGTCCAGGACACCATGGGTATTGATATTCAGTTTTTGCTCGAAAGCGTATCCCCGGTCCTTTATATACTCATAGTTGCCCACCTTGAATTTTTGTGCCGGCGAGGCAAGGTCGCGCGCGACAAAAGACGAAAATAACGGATTGAGCAGGTCCTCAGAAATTGCATCGGTGTATTTGTGGTCCTGGAGATTGATACTGGGATCGCCTTCCTTCATGCGGGCAAGTGCGCGGAAATAAGCAGCACCAAACATACCACCGGATGCGCCCGTGATCAGAAAAGTCTTATCCATGAGTTTTCCGCCCATCTGCGCATCCAGCTTCTGCAGCACATTCATAGTAAATGCTGCGCTCCGGCTCCCACCTCCACTGGTGTTAATGATCAGCATCAGAGGCTTTTGTTCTGTTTGTTTTTTCTTCCATTTCTCCAGGATTTCAAGCATCTGCGATTCATCATGCTGAACCTTATCGGGCGAACAAAGTGCAAGCAGATGATCACGATCATACAAGGGACGCTCAGCACGGTTCGTGTAATTTAATCCGTATGCTTTGTTGGTGGGATCGATCACATCATACCGGTAAAGCAGATTCAGGAGCAGGAAAAGTGCAATGAGAAAAGGAATGCTCCAGCTTTGCAGAAAATAAGAGAAGGCTCCGGATAAAGAGATCAGGATGGAAAAGAAAAGAAAAATACTTGCTGCTGCCGGCAACTGGAAAAACGGTTCATCCATAAAAAATCCCACCACGACCAATACCAGGAAGGCCAGGAATATAGAAAGAATTGCAGCAAAATGATGCCTGCTGAAAATCCTTTCAATAAATTCCTTACTGTAATGCGATACATCCCTCACGGGTCTTACGCTTAAAGGACTGTTGAGATACCATTCCACCCTGATAAGACGGCTGGGACTCAGCTGCGTATCTTTTGGACGGAACTGCGATTTAAATAATTTAGGATTTGTGATCAGCGGAGTCATTTGCCGGATAATGGACCTGTCGGCCTCGAAGAAATACAACATGGAAAGCCCGATCACCAGAAAAAATCCGGTGAGGAATCCGGCAATCATCCACGCAATTTCTCCATTGGTCATTAACTCCTTTGTTCTGTCGAATTCGACGGCCTGAATGAAATAATCGATTAGCAGGCAGCCGGGAAGAATAAAATTATTGGTGCAGTATTTTAGAAATGGACGGCTGGTAGTTGCCAGGAATCGAAAGTGGCGGCTGAAAAGAATGAAAGTGGTTACATTCCAGCTTATAATAAATGCCCCGAGGCCGGCACCGACTATGCCTGCGCTCAGGGCATTTACATTATTCAGGTATTCCGGCGCCATAAATAAAGCATCGGCCCCGAAGGAATGCAGGAATCCGCCATGAAAAGTAGAGAAAAGGATATACCAGAAAATCAACAATACCTGAAATTTCTTCAGGTAAAGAATGACCAGTTGAACAGGAAAGGAAAAATAAATAGACTTCAGGTAATAGATCATGAGGTTCCGCGATATGTATGAATTTAGACCAAAACCAGCTACAGGACTTTCCGATTGTATTTATTAACGGAAAGGCTGGGAGAAAATTATTTCAGACGGCCTGGTCTCAACACATATACCGCATAGATCAGGCTCAGTAATAAAAGCATGCCCGTAAGCTGATGCAGCAGGGCCATCCAATCAAAAAAAACCCATCGGTTGGCAACGATGCCCGGACTCGTCAACACAGCAAGAATACCCAGCAACACCTGAAGGCACACCAGGCCGAGCGGCGCAAGCAGTTTCGTTCGTACATAACGAAGGAGCCCGGAAGAGAAAAGCCTTACTGTCCATATCAGGATACCCAGGAATATCAGGTATGCAAGTCCCCGGTGGATGAACTGGATACAAATATTATTATCCACCAGGTTGAGATACCAGGGGGAATTTCTGGATAAGCTACCCGGGATCCAATCCCCGTTAATGGTTGGCCAGGTAGGCGCGGCAGCAGCTGCCTTATGACCAGCCATCATAGCTCCATAGATCATTTGAATAAAAATCATGACCACAAGCACTACTGAAAACCAGCGTAAACCCCGGGCATTGCGTATGCGTGTTATCGGAAACAACAGATGTAGGGAAAACCAGAATGCATACGCGATGAGGGCCATGGCAAAAATAAAATGCAGGGCGAGTTTCGCAGGTTCCACATAAAGCGCATCTCCGGTTAACCCGCTGATCACCATGATCCAACCTATAACACCCTGAAGCGCACCGAGCAAAAAAAGGATCAGCAGGGGACGGATCATGTCGGTTTTCATTTTTCTCTTAAGCAGGAGGAAAATAAAACCTACAATAAATACCAGGCCTACCAGCCTGCCCCATAACCGGTGGAACCATTCCCAGAAAAAAATAAATTTGAAATCGGAAAGGCTGAAACCGGCATTCAGTAAATGGTATTGTTGTGTTTGCCTGTACCTGTCGAATTCCAACAACCATTGCTGATGATTCATCGGAGGAACAACTCCGGTAATCACGTTCCATTCAGTAATGGAAAGACCCGAACCGGTCAGCCGCGTTATGCCACCCAGCATTACCTGAATCATCAACATACAGGTTCCTCCCAGAACCCAAAGGGCAACAGCCCGGTTGGCAGAGCGGGTCTTCCATATGCTCATTGGGCAAAAATAATTCATTCAGGCCCGCATGTAGATAACTATTTAATTGATTAAGTGGCCAAAACGGTTCATTCCATTATTTTTGGTCAAAGATTTTTCTTGCTCAAGTCTTTCCATCATCCTTCTTTGCGCGAAGCGGGCTGCGACGAAGCAGGTCGCGGTTGTTATGCAGGACCTGTATTCGCTGCAGCGGTGGTCCTTCCCATGGATTTCTATCATCCGTTATTGAATGATTCCAAACAAGTGCCTCCGGAAATAAGGGTAGAACTGAGAGCTTTTATTGAGGTCCACGCCGTGGACTACGCTGTTGCGCAGGTGAGCAATGATGAAATTGACCGGATCAATATCCTTCGCGCTTCTTTTAAAGCTATGCATCTCGCCCTGAAGAAATTAAGAAATCCTCCGGAATTCCTGCTGATCGATGGACAAATCTTCACGAAATATAAAAGAATTCCGCATCTCTGCGTTATCAGAGGGGATGGCATTTACGCTTCCATAGCCGCAGCAAGTATCCTGGCAAAAACTTATCGTGATGAATACATGCAGCGCCTCCATAAAAAATTCCCACACTATAACTGGTATGATAATAAAGGATATGGCACACCGGAACATCGCAGGGGAATAGAAGAACACGGATTATGTTCTTACCACCGCCACAGCTTTAATATACTTCCTACTCAGCTTTCCGCCCATTCACCCGCACCTTTTCTGAGCAGGACCGCATCTCCGGAAGTATAATCAATAATAGTGGAAGGAATGGTATGACCCGCACCGCCATCGACGACAATGTCTACCTGTGTCTTAAAATGCGCATAAATAATTTGGGGATCGGTATAATCTTCCACATTTGCTCCCGGCAGCGAAGTACTGAGAACAGGGTGACCGAGTTCTTTTACAATGGTTCGTGCAATCAGATTGTCGGGCACGCGAAGGCCAATGGTGTTCTTACGGCTCTTCAAAATTTTTGGCACTTCCCTGCTTGCTGGCAGAATAAAAGTGTAGGCGCCGGGTAAATGATTCTTAAGTACGCGGTACAAAGGCGTGGAAATGCTCTTCGTATAGTTGCTCAGATGGCTGAGATCGTAACAAACAAAAGAAAGTTGCGCTTTTTCAGGATTGATCTGCTTTATCTTACAAATCCGTTCAATGGCCCTATGATGAAAAATATCACAACCAAGTCCATAGATCGTGTCTGTCGGATAAATAATCACGCCTCCGGATAAGAGGCAATCCACAATGATCTTAACGTTTCTTTCCTGGGGATTAGTCGGATGTAAAGTGAGAAGCATAAGGCAATTTATGAAAAAGGCGTGCCCAGCGTCCAATCTGAGTTAAACCTTTACATTAATTTTGCAGTAAA
>PLEB01000031.1 GCA_003136915.1 Chitinophagaceae bacterium | reverse complement strand
GTTGATCCCCGTTCCTTCAGGATCCCTTCGATGATCCTGTTTGCCATTGAAGGGTCAGCTTTTATTTTCATGATGATCAGGATGTCGGTCATCCTGGTGTTTATTTTTTTGATATTGTATCTGATACTGGCATTCATCAGGTACAGGAAATGGAATCAAAGGATCGTTTTAATCATACCGCCGGATAAACTGGCTTACCAGATATTTATGCTCGATTATTATCAATTATTTTTCCCCGTTTCCCTATTGATATTTGCAGCTTATTCCCAGCCAAAAGCATGGATCGTTTTGCTGGTTCATGTCGTTCTTTTTAATACAACCATCAGAAAAGCAGGGAAAGATTTGTTGGGGAAATAGTCTTTGATCTGAACCAGATTAATTATTCAATGCCTGCGCCAGTTGCCCATTAGCCTTAGCTTCTGATAACTTTTTCAATGGTCTGGACATCCTGATCTTATTTTCCGGATTCTCGCAATAGGTCAGAAATATTGACATCGCATTTAGTTTAACGGCATTCATATCTTTGGATGCTGCTTTGTTTTCCAATGTGTATTTAACCATGGCGGCCATAAATAGCCCGAGATTGTCATTATCCCCATTAAAAATTTTGCCTATGGACCTGTCTACAGGGAATCCGTAGTCAGGCGTGCCTTTCATCCATTTAGCCATGAATTTTAGTGAGTTTGTCCTATCCTGGTTATTTTTATCGAAAGGAGTTGATAACAGGTAATTGGCAGCTTGTAAAGCAACCGGATCCGCTGTTCTGTAATCAGAAGCTTTTTCCAGGTTTACGGTACCATAATTTGGGAAAGGCTGTGAATAAGAGAACTTGCCGGCTAAGAAAATAAAAAGGAAAAGAAAGCATTTCATTCTAAATGGATTGACACTTCTAAGGTAAATAAATGAAACGACTCCAATTTGCCGGAGGCCATCATTTATAGTTTAGGCAAATTATTGTTTCGACCGATTAAACTCCTAACTTAACTGTGCCTTTTTCCCCAATTAGTTCCCACGAAAAATACAAAAGAAAATTTACCCTCCTCTGTGATGACGCGTAGTTTCATTTTTTAATCAAAAAAACAATCATGAAAAAATTCCTAATCTCCTGCAGTTTTACGCTTTTGATGTTTTTTATTCAATCAACCGCAGACGCTCAAACAGGTAAACCTTATTCGGAAGGGCCTGTTTGGAATGTACAATTTATTCAAACGAAGCCAGGGATGGGCCTTCTTTATTTGAGAAATCTCAACGATGGCTGGATAAAAATCATGAAGGAAGCAAAGTCCCAGGATCTTATCCTGGATTATAAAGTATTTTCCGGATTACCTGGATCAAAAGACGACTGGGATCTGATGTTAATGTATGAACTGAAGAATCATGCTGCCGAGGACGGTTTAAGCGATAAAATGGAAGCTCTTCGCAATAAAATGTTTGGGACTGAAGATGTTCAACAGAAATCTGCCGTGGCCAGAAATGATCTGCGCGAATTATTGGGAGGGAAAATATGTCAGGAGCTGATTTTTAAGTAACTACAATCATTATTATTGCATGAAGACAAATGCCGTCCATTTTCTTCTGATAATGCTTTTTGCAGGGCTGCCGGGATTTATTCAGGTGAATGGAAATGGAGATGAATGGAAGAATTTGTTCAATGGAAAGGATTTTCAAGGCTGGGATACCTATCTCGGTCCTCCTTTAGATTCTTCCGGAATGAAGCAAGCTGATATTCCTGTCGGATTGAACAACGATCCGCATCGTGTATTCTCCATTGTGGAAAAGGACGGTGAAAAACTGATTCGCATTTCGGGGGAAGGATTCGGAGCTATTTCTACGCACCAGGAATATGATAATTTTCACCTTCAGCTCAAATTTAAGTGGGGCGCAACAACCTGGGGACCAAAAAAGGGTAAGAAAAGAGATAGCGGACTACTTTATTTTTCCGTCGGACCACAGGGAGCGGACAATGGAGCCTGGATGCGGTCCCAGGAATTCCAGATTGAAGAGGGAAATTGCGGCGAATACTGGGGAGTGGCCGGAGGTATGGAAGACATTCCGGCAATAAAAAAGTCCGACAGTTTTAATGTTTATAATCCCGGATCCCCACTAATAACATTTAGCGCCACAAGCCCGGCAGGCAGGTATTGCCGAAAATCAGCCGATGCTGAAAAACCCAGCGGTGAATGGAATGTGGTCGATTTATATTGTTTTAATGGTACCAGTATTCACCTGGTAAATAATGAAGTAATGATGAAGTTGTTTCATTCCAGCCAGCTTGAAAATGGCAAGCCAATTCCCCTCCTGAAAGGGAAATTGCAGATCCAGTGTGAAGGTGCGGAAGTCTTCTATAAAGACATCAAAATAAAACCGATAAAAGAAATCCCGGCGATCCTGCTGAATGATTAAGAATTCGCGCGGGGCGGCATAGGTGAATTAGGCTCGTAAGTGTTTCCACTTACTATATATCTGAATAAAACCACCTATCTTCAGCTCCCCCTAACTGCTAGACTTATGAGATGCGCCATCGCAGGTACATGTTACCTGTTATCCTTTTCTCCATCCCTCAACGCCCGCCAGCTGTTGGGCGAAAGCACTACCTCAAGACCTTCCGGAATAATCAGAATCCTTACTACAGGATCCATTTTACAATCGAAAGTTTCAAATGCTAATTGTTCCGCGAGCTTGGCTACTCCATGCTATGGGATCAATATCAAAATAATTTTAACTGCTTTATTTCAAACGATAACACTAAAACAATTACCATGAAGCGAATGATACTTCT
This sequence comes from Chitinophagaceae bacterium, assembly GCA_003136915.1. Lineage (GTDB taxonomy): Bacteria > Bacteroidota > Bacteroidia > Chitinophagales > Chitinophagaceae > Puia. Next base: position 3,618 of record PLEB01000031.1, on the reverse strand, counting down.
CAATGCGCTATTGTTACTCATATTTTATTCAGTAAATGCGCAACAACCTCAGCCTTCGGATAACGGAAATAACCGGGTAAGTTTTGCCGGATACCTGATAAAGATTATCCCGTTAAACGGGAACGGATTTGGGTACGATATTTTTTTCAAGAACCGCCTGGTAGTGCACCAATGGGTAAACCCTTTCACATTAGCACCCACGGGATTGAAGGAGAAAGAAGATGTCCTGAAAATTGCCAGGTGGCAAATTATGCAGATGCATAGAAGTCCGGCAAACCGGACTACAAAAAACCAGCTGATTGCAAAGGATGTTGCAAAGCGATTGGATATTAGTATCAAAAGCTATAACAATTAATAAACCTGCAATATGAAAAATATAATTTTTGCGTTTTGCTGTCTTCTCCTTTTGCAGGATGTTACCGGCCAGGGAACAATCAAACTGGATAAGAGCTTTGGAAAGAATGGATTTGTAAGAACCTCACTGAGCGGCAATGCAAATACGATGTCCGCTGCAACTCGGAATTGTTTTGTAACCGGTAACAATAGGATTCTTGTAGTTGCGGAATTTAATGCTGAAGTAATGGTAAGCCGCAGGCTTTCGGGAGGAGGTATTGATTCAAGCTATGGCATCAATGGTTTTTCGGATCATGTAAATATCAATCAACCGGCAGCTGCCATGCAAAAGGATGGGAAAATTATTGTAGTCGGCTCAAATGGCGCCGCAAATTCTGATTTTATCCTCGCCCGTTTCAACACAACCGGATCCTTGGATGGTACATTCGGTAACGGAGGCGTTATAATTACTGACCTGGGTTCGGACGATGATATTCCCGGTGCGGTATTGGTCCAGAAAGATGGAAAAATCATTGCTGCAGGGCAAACTTTGGTTAATGGAGTCGCTGAGTTTGCCTTGGTTCGTTATAACCCCAATGGCAGCACTGATATTACTTTTGGAAACAAGGGATTTGTATTCACGAATTTTGGAAACACAAGCAACATAACCGCACTCGCTCAGCAGGCAGATGGCAAAATTGTTGCGGTTGGTAATTATTTTAATGGTTCGAACGGCGACTTTGCAATTGCAAGATATAATAGTAACGGAACCCCGGACCCGGGTTTTAATGGAACCGGTGAAGTGGTAGCCGATTTTGGTAATTCCGACAATGCCGTATCAACAGCCCTGCAAACAGATGGAAAGATTATCGTGGGCGGTTATTATGTTGATCCCTCATTTAACAGTCATTTTGAACTTGCACGGTTTATGACTAATGGATTGATTGATTCCTCCTTTAATGGCAGCGGCGTTACAACAACGGATTTTGGAAATGCACAGGATTACCTGGCAGCAATTGCAATTCAGGAGAATGGCGCAATCGTGGCTGGGGGATATACATACGAAATGAGTGGATTAGATGATCTTGCATTGACCCGGTTCAAGGCAACAGGATCTATAGATAGCAGCTTTGGAAATTCCGGAAAGGTCGTGACGGATATAGATTCGAGCTACGACGTCATGAACTGCCTGAGCATTCAAACCAATGGTAAAATTCTTTCAGGCGGATACAGCTCCATAAATTTCTTAAATTATTTTACAGCAATCCAGTACAATGGCAATGGCTCACTGGATGCAAATTTTGGTTCCGGCGGTATTGTTATTGGTTATTATCCCGATTTCGATATATCGTATTCGACCGTATTGCTTCAAACCGATGGGAAGCCCGTGGTGAGTGGTCAGACTTCTGACGGCGTTACTGGAATTAATATCCTTTCCAGATTCAACCCTGATGGATCGGTAGATAAATCGTATGGACAAAAAGGCGTAGCAAATTCCGGTGGATTTTATGCTGTAATGCAATCGGATAATAAGGTTGTCAATGCATCATATTTGAATACGGAAAACGGTACCGAATTTGTAATGTCGCGTTATAAAACAAATGGTAATATTGATCCGAGCTACGGTACGAATGGGACAACCGTAATTGATTTTTTTGGCGGGAATGAAAGTGTGGGTCCCACCGCTATTCAAAAGGACAATAAGGTTGTTGTGGCGGGATTCATTTATAACGCTCTCGGTAGTGATTTATTGATGGCCCGTTTTAATACTGATGGGATGCCGGACCCTACATTTGGCACCGGTGGTGCAGCGGAGGTTGATTTTGAGCCATATGATTTTGGCCAGGCCATCGCGGTAAGTAAGGACTTGAAAATTCTCAGTGGCGGCTATGGACTTACTTCCTCTTTCGACCTTGTTGCTGTATTGAGTCTTTTTAAACCGAATGGGTCTGTGGATTCTTCATTTGGACAGAGTGGAAAAATAGTAATCACTAGTCAAGGGGGTGCATTTAGCGGGACCGTGGCATTTCAAAATGATGGAAAAATACTTTACGCATACGAAGCAAGTCCCGATTTCAGCAATTATTATTCATTCATAAACCGGTACAATCCGGATGGCAGCCTGGACAGCAGTTTCGGCCAGAATGGGACAATACCTGTGGACGGTTCTTCAATTTTTCTGCAAAGCGACCAGAAAATATTGGTAGACGGAAGGACCACTAATTTGCAGAATAACATTGATTTTAAACTTTCAAGGTATAACGTGAATGGGTCAAAGGACCTGAGTTTTGGCAATCAGGGATCAATAGTAACCAGTTTTACTTCCGGCGATGACTATATGAATGATTTGATACTAAGTGGAAATCAGTTATACGCGGCAGGCGATGCCATGGATCCCAACTCTAAGGGTTTGTTGGCAAAATATCTTTTGAGCAATGTAAATTCCGCGGCTGATTCTGTTGTAAAGGAGTTGGATATCACTCAACTGCCCACAGGTTGGTTAGTTACGGCAGTACCTAACCCGAGCAATTCATTATTTAGGGTAAGCATAAGCTCGACTGTAGAAAATGACGGATTCAGTCTTCGCCTTATCAGCCTCCAGGGAAATGTTGCCCAGACGATCAGCAGTGTTCAGCCGGGTGAGTCAGTAATGATCGGAAGCTCCAATCTGCCTTCGGGAATTTACTTTTTGCAGGTGATCGGGAGACATTCGACGCGGACAATAAAGCTTGTTAAATACTAACGGAAGGAGCAGGGCTAATGCAAATAGAGATTTCATAGAGCTGATTCTTTTCCAGATTTATTTTTATTATCTTGTCTGGCATAGCCCCCCTAACCTATAACCTAACCGGATGAAAAGGTATATTTCACTGTTAATCAGTCTGTTATTTATAATTCCGCTCTTTGCTCAACCAGTCATTTCTAATTTTTCGCCGGGATCAGGTCCGGTCGGAACAAGTGTAATTATCCAGGGAACCGGATTTAATCCGGTTGCCGCAAATAATACCGTTTATTTTGGCGGAGTCAAAGCCCCGGTTACCGGAGGCAACGACACAAGCCTGGTCGTGACCGTTCCATCAGGAGCAACCTATCAGCCTTTGAGCGTTACATCCAATAACCTCACGGCCTGGTCGGTTAATCCGTTTGTTGTCACGTTCTCTGGCGGAGGGGGCGGGTTCAGCTCTACCTCATTTATTCCGAAGATAAATCTCACTGCGGGAATGTATCCCCACAGCGTCGTCCTGGCCGATTTCAATGGGGACGGGAAAAATGATCTCTTTGTAT
>PLEB01000081.1 GCA_003136915.1 Chitinophagaceae bacterium | reverse complement strand
GTATTTGTCACGCATGACATTGAAGAAGCTGCTCAACTGGCTGATCGGGTACTGGTATTATCCAATCGACCCGCGACGATCTCCCGGGAGTTACAAATTGAGACAATTCGCCCAAGGGATCTAACCGACAATGCCTTCATCGAAGCCATGAAAGAAATTCTTAAGGAACTGGGATTGCAGAACTCCGATAATACCGATTTACATTCATTATGAAATTATCCTTTAGCCGTCTTTTTTTTGGTGTCATACTGACCCTTACCGTGCTGGGACTTCTCCGTTATCGCCTTTGGGACCGAAGCGGGACCACTACGGGCCACGATACAATACATGAAGGATCAAACAAAAAGGCCCTCAGGGAGCTTACCGTGGCTTTTCTGCCGGTTACATGCCACCTCACCTGCCCCGTTACTGATTTTGCTTCAAAGACCACACAGACGAATACAAATTTTAACTCCCGTTTATTCTCGGATTTTCCGACAGTTGTTAGCGCTTTGGAAGCAAAACAAGTGCAAGCTGCCTTTATGATTGTGCCATTGGCAATGAAACTGCGGGAGCAGGGTGTGCCGGTTAAGATTTGCTACCTCGGACATCGGGACGGTTCTGAAATTGTGGTCGCAAAAAACAGCAGGATCAGGAGTATGCTGGATCTTAAAGGTAAGAAGGTAGCCATCCCAAGTTTATACAGCAATCAAAACTTTGTTATTCATAAACTCATGGCAGATTATGGGATGAACCCTGATGATATCAGCTTTGTTGTATTGCCGCCACCCGATATGCCGACTTCCCTGGCGGCGGGCGCAATTGATGGTTATTTCGTTGGCGAACCTTTTTGTGCCAAGGCAGAGCTCGATGGCATCGGACGGGTTCTTTACTTCGCGAGGGATATTTGGCCCAACTTCATTTCCTGTGCGTTGGTGGTACATGAGAATCTGATAAAAGATAATCCCGGGGTTGTGCAGGACCTGGTCCGGGGTATTGCACAGTCAGGCGCGTGGGCGGAAACTCACCGCGCCGAGGCAGCGAAATTGGCCTCACCATATTATCGCCAGGACGAAAAAGTACTTCGTTACGTACTTACAGCCGACCCTCACCGGGTGAGTTATGTAAACCTTACTCCCACAGACGAGGATCTTCAGCAGATCGAGGACATGGGATTGAAAATGGGCCTTCTTACAAAGCGAATACCCATGCATGAACTCATTGATCGTGATTTCGTGCCACAGGTAATAACACCTGCTCCCATTGATGCGGCAAAAATACCTGAGCCCAAACAATGAGCGCCACGCGAACCTGGAATTATATTCCTGGTTTTGCGTATCAGGATGAAAATGTATAACTTCAAAGTGTTCTAAATTGTATAAGACAATCTATTCCTAATATTTTAAAATCAAGAAAAATGGATGGCGCTCTAAACAATGAACTCGTTGTTGATAACCAAAAAACGATCAAGAATAACCAGGGACTTATTAAAGGGAATCAGGGGTCAATTCTGAAGAACCAGGATTTGATCAAAAAAAACCAGAAAGTCATTACTGATAACCAGAATGGACTGAAAGATCACCAAGGTATGATCCTCTCTAACCAGCGGGTAATTATCAAAAACCAAAAGGTTATTCTTAAGAATCAAAAAACACTTGATTTGATTACCAAGAATCAGCAGTCGATCTTAAAATTATTGAAAAAGTAATTCCTGAATTGCTTTTGTAATGGAAATATTGTAAGGGAAACGCTCACAAAAAAGAGTTAACTTTACTTAAGAGGCTACGCTATGCACGAGATCCTTTCTAACCAATTTTTTGGTCATACAATTCACGAAGGCACCAGGTATTCAAAAGAGGCCGGCCTTTTAAAAAAACTGCCTGCGGCAATCTATACCTGCAACGAAAATGGTCTTCTTACCTTTTACAACGACGCTGCGGTTGCCCTTTGGGGACGGATACCAGTTATAGGAAAAGATTTATGGTGCGGGTCCCTGAAGATCAGGCGTACCGATGGCAGTCCAATCCCCCTGGATAGCTGCCCAATGGCCATTTGTTTGAAAGAGGGCCGCGAGGTATTCGGAGAAGAGATCGTTGTAGTAAGACCCGACGGTTCATGCAGGAATGTACTTCCATATCCCCAGCCTATTTTCGACTATGAAGGGAAAATTACGGGTGCAGTAAATATGCTGGTTGACATTACGGAGTTAAAAAGCGTGGAGAACGCCCTGCGAGAGAGCGAAGAAAGACTTAAATATTTTGCTATCTCGCTGGAAAAGGAAGTGGCGCACCGCACCCGGGACCTTCAGGAAGCCAACCAGAAATTACTACTCTACAATGCGCAGCTCGAGCAGTTTGCTTATGCAGCTTCCCACGACATGAAGGAGCCCTTGCGTAAGATCATGTTTTACAACTCCAGCGTCCTGGATAGTTGTGAAGATAGTTTGGGAGAAAAGGAAAAAGGCTTTCTGATAAGGTCTGTTAACGCTGCCAAACGCATGGGCGATTTGATTGATAACCTGCTGGACTATTCAAAGGCTACTATCGGCATTCACGCTTTTGAGCCGATCGACTTAAATGAGCTGGTGGAAGAAATACTTTTTTTACATAAGGACCTTCTGGATGAAAGACAGGCAAAAGTGGAAAAAGACCACTTACCGGTTACCAAAGGAATTCCATTTCAATTCCGCCAGTTGCTGGACAATCTGATTGGAAATGCAATGAAATATCAGCATCCCGAACGGCGGCTCAACCTCCAGATACGCACACAAAAAATAGATGCAGATCATTTGCCGGGCCCGGTTACCTCGGCAGCATTGCATTATCATAAACTCTCTTTTATTGATAATGGTATTGGATTTGAGCCGCGGTACAGTGATAAAATTTTTGACCTCTTTCAGCGGCTGCACGATGGAGCGTTCTCTTCAGGAACGGGAATCGGTCTGGCTATATGCAAAAAGATCGTTGAAAACCATGGAGGCTGGTTGAAAGCTTCCGGTGAAGTGGGTGTGGGCGCTCGGTTTGATATTTTCCTTGCTGAATAATAACCATCAGGTTTGTTGATGGACCTTACTTATTCTTTCCGCCAAAGAGCCGGCCAAAAAATCCTTTCTTCTTTTTCTCTTCCGGCTTTGAATTCGTTTTTGCAGGTTCCTTTTTTAAGGAGGCATTAGCTTCCCTCAACACATTCTGTTCATCATTGGAAAGTTTGGAATCGATGGGGATGCGTGGAGAACTCGTGTCAAGGTATTGGTTGGCGCTACCATTACCCTGGTTTTCTCCTTCAGCGCCCGGAGGCGGTGTTTTATCAATGTAATCGCCATAGTCACTGTATTTCTCATTTTTCATATTTTCCGGCTGAACGAATTTTGCTTTTTTGGACAGGCCCAAATCCTTATCCGCAAGCGTTTTTGCCATAAAATATTCCCAGATCGGCCTCGCCGCATGACCTCCCTCACCGAGTCCTCCGTCCAGGCGGATAAAATTATCATCGCATCCTATCCAAACCCCTGCAAGCAACTGAGGCGTATATCCCATGAACCAGGCATCCGTATTATTTTGAGTTGTTCCTGTTTTCCCGCCCATTTCCGAAATACCCAACCTGTCCCGCAATCCAGCCGCTGTTCCGATATCCACAGTTCCCTGCATCATTCTGCACATGGTATAAGCCGTATTCTGGCTGATGACTTCTTTTCTTTCCGTATCGAACCTGGCCAGGACGTTTCCGTTCTTATCTTCTATCCGGGAAATATAATATGGTTTGGTGCTGAAGCCTCCTGATGGAAACATGGTATATCCCCAAAGCATTTCATAGAGTGAGATTTCCACGGCACCCAAACAAATCGATGGATAAGGTTCGAGCTTGGATTGAATATTGATATTTTTCAGAAAATCTACAAAGCGTTTTGGAGTAACCTGCTTCATGATGTAAGCCGATGCGCAGTTAAGCGAATAGGCAAGCGCACTGGCCATGGTGACCGTATCCCCGCGTCCTCCGCAGAGGCCCTTTGCCGGAACCAATCCGAACCCGTCGAAATACTGAGCCTCGTTTTGCACAGGTGTTTCCGGAGTAAAACCTGCATCTTCAATCGCGTCTGAGTAGAGCAGGGGCTTGATAGAAGATCCCACCTGCCGCTTGGTGTTGATATTGACGTGATCGAACTTGTAAGTTTTAAAATCAATACCGCCAACCCAGGCTTTCACAGCTCCACTCATAGGATCCATAGCCAGAAATCCTGTCTGAAGCATTTCCCGGTTATATTTTATGGAATCGAGCGGGGACATCAATGTGTCTTTCTCGCGCTGCGTGTTCCATGCAAACACTTTCATCTGCACCGGCTGGTCAAAACTTTTTCGGATTTCAGAAACCGGTATACCGTCGTCTTCCATCGCCTGCCACCGATCGCTGTTACGTATCAGGCCCTCAAGAGTATTCTGATGCTCTTTCCAAACAATACCTCTTCTCAGGGAAGGTTGCGCATTCAATACTTTCTGCAATGCAGGCATTTGTTTGGCAATGGCTTCATCGGCATATATCTGCATTCTTGGATTGATGGTAGTGAAAATTTTCAAGCCGTCTGCGTATAAATCAAATCCCTCACCCGTGGCCGGATTTTTATGTTCCTTGCACCACCTCTTGAGCTCATCCCTGATCACATCCCGGAAATAGGGAGCGAGTCCATTGTTTTCATCCAACTTTTTGTAGTTGGACATATCAATAGGGATCAGCTTGTATTTTCTTCCTTCTGCTTCCGTGAGATAATTGCTTTCAACCATACGGTTGATCACAGTGTTACGACGTTCAATAGCTGCTTTTGGATTTTTTCTTGGATTATATAAAGTATTTCCACTGAGCATACCGATCAGCATGGCTGCTTCATCCACGCTAAGCTGATCGGGTTCCTTCTGAAAGAAAGTACGTGAGGCATTCCGGATTCCGTAAACGTTGTCGCCGAAAGGAACGGCATTCAAATAAAGAGCAAGGATCTCTTCCTTGGTAAAATTTCTTTCGAGTCGCACCGCAGTGATCCACTCTTTCAGTTTTTCTATCCCGCGACGGGCCATATTTTTGGATCCCTGTCCGAGCATATATTTTGCCAGTTGCTGCGTGATGGTGCTTCCGCCACCGCTCCGGCCGAGTTTTACGACTGCACGCAACACGCCCATCCCGTCTATTCCGGAATGGTCATAAAACCTTTTGTCTTCCGTAGCCAGCAATGCATTGATTGCATTTTTGGAAATATCCCGGTATTCAACATTACTGCGGTTGCTTTTATCCTTATAATACTTGCCCATTAGGGTGCCATCGTCTGCATAAACTTCAGAAGCCAGCATGATGGAAGGATTTTCCAGTTCTTTCAGGGAAGGGAGCGATCCGAATGTGCCCCAATTGATGAGCATCAATAAAATGATGAAAGCTGCAAGGCCTGCAAAAAAAATTTTCCAGAAAATGGGGTTTGCCTTTCGCATATTTTTTTGTTATTCTTTCGAATCAGTGTATCCTCTGCTCATTTAACTGACGGAAATGAGCCGGGAAAATATACTGATAAAAATTTCCTATATGTTTTAATATCTTTATTCCCATTAAGAATTTCCAGGTTCTGATCATCAATAATAATAAATGAATACTTATTTTCCGAAAGCCAGGGTATAATTTCCCTTCCTGCAAGTTTGGAAGCTTTATCCAGGTATTGAAGCGCTGCGCCCGCGTTTTCAAATCCGCTGATCCTCACTATCCTGATGCTATCGCTCAGGGTAAGCAGACTGATATCAAATTGCTTTCCATAAAAATTTTCACGGTTATACCGGTCGAATGCATTCTTTGTTTCGGTTACATACACCGGGTCAACATTATCCATGATCAGCGCCACCGCATGAGGTTTTTCCGGGGCGGAAACAAATGCAGATGCAAATGAAGCCGCTTTTCTTGCCTGGGCAGAGTCCAATTTATTCTTTGGAAGCATNNCGCTGCTGTTTTCGGTTGCAATTTACCTCCATTTGCAATTGAGATACTATCTTCGGTAGCCCGCTTTACTTTAAGATTCGTCAGATATTCTTCGATCTTTTCCCTTTCCATCAAGACGCGAAGCGTATTTTTTGCTTTGGCAGCCATTCCGGTGCCTGAGTATTTATATATGACCTGGTTAAGCGTTGTTTTTGCGAGGCTGTCGTGACGTGTATGCATGTAATACAAAGCCTCCACATACAAGAGTTGGGGAGTCCAATATTTATCTCCGTACACACTATCCTGCTTCTTTTTTTCTGCGAGTGCCTGGTCGAAATTTCCTTCGATCAGATCCTCATAGATTTTTTCATAATCATGTGTGGCACGCGTTCTGATTTCCTGGTCCGGCGATCCGGAAGGCGGGTTTTCAATCAACGAAACATATCTTCCGGAAGGAAATTTTTGCTTCATCAGGGCCAGTATGCGTGCTGCGTTTGCCGAATCATTGAGTTTCTGATAACAGTAGTAAGTATTGAATAAGGCTTCCTGGAAAAACCTGGTGGTTGGAAAGCGGCTCTCGAGACTGTCATACGTCCTTATAGCGGAGCTATAGTCAGGAATATAGTCTTGTAATCCTTTTCCCAGGGTAAATAGTGCATTCTCCACAGAATCCTGCGATTTCTTCCATTTTTCCGGCGTAAGCGGAAGATTTTGTAAAAGCATTTGGGGAGTGAGTGCGGCCTGCGAAGCTGCGGCAGGGTTTCCTTCTGCGCCATTCAGGGAATTCAGCCCGCCCGGAGATGAGGCGGTCGACTTCTGTTTTGCGATCAAGGATTGAACCTGCCAGAAATCAGCATTCGGACGGATCCCCCATTTTGACCTGAATTCATTATAGCCCTTGGATTTCAGAGAGAGATTATAAAAATACCATTCACCGCTGCTGTTGTCGTTAAACATATCTGCATTGGTTGCATTTGTTTTAAACCCGTAACCGTTACTGCCTTGTTGCTCTTCTTCTGAAAGGCCTTGTTGTTTGCGAATTGCCCGGATCATTTTCTTGATAAATGCATTTCTTTCTTCTTCAGTCATGCTGGCGATGCGCTGCAGACTGTCCTGCCGCTCAATGATCAGAATCTGCGGAACGACGTGATTTAGTGCCTGCTTCCTGTCCAGCAGCAACTGTAGTGAATCGGAAATCAGAGGATTGTTGGTATTGATGCTGTCATATTCATGTTTGGCTTCGGGATATTTTTTTTCATCCAGTGAAAGCCATCCAAGTTTAAGAAAGGCCTCATCCCGCATGGAACTCTGGGAATTGGAATGAGCAATCGACTTCTTAAAATATACTTTTGCTCCCGTGTAATTATTTCTTTCCAATTCCATTTCTCCTGCCGCATAAAAAATAATATCAAGATAAGGGGCATACAATTCTTTTCGCGCCATCCTTTGCAATGCGTCAATATTCTTACGTATATAATCTGCGCCGGCATCACTGCCCTTATTCTGGCGGATTGCATTCAGTCTCGCATATACCTCCATCACCGGATCGAGCGTATGGGAAG
>PLEB01000326.1:5553-9252 GCA_003136915.1 Chitinophagaceae bacterium | reverse complement strand
GAAGTATGGTCGGCAGGCTTGGGATTTAGTCCGGGAGCAGCAGGGCCATCTCCTTTGCCCTTTTCTCCATGGCAGGGGCCGCAATTAGCAACATACATAGCCTTGGCTACAGCCAGCCCGCTATTGTTTCCAGCCAGAGGATTTTTCACACTGCTGGCAGCGGCTGGAGCGACCCAGGGTGTTTGTTGTCCGAAAGACGAGGAAAATATTAAATTTAATCCCAAAAGAATGACGATAAATAATAAGCTAAGTAAATTGAAAGTGTTCCGATAAATGTATCTTTCTTTCATATTATTAATATTTTGACCTGGTTATAGAAAAATTACATCCTCATAAAGCTATCAGAACATGAAAGAAACATGGATGACACAAATCAGACGAGAACCTGATTTTTGTCTGGGCGGCATGAGACCAGACTAAAGATTGATGTAAGATTATAAAAATGAGCAAATTATAGTAGGTAATTGTTACATAATTCTGAAAAAGGCTTACATCATTCACACATTTTCAGGGCCATGAGACATATTAAGCATACCCTGGCGGATTGTGGACAGGAATTGAGGTGAATATAAAATCACATATCATGCAAGGCTTAAGCTTCGAAAAATTCCGGCGTTGGTCTGTCCTCAGTCTCCTTAATCTCGTTCTTGTCTCCGTCTTGGGCCTCTTGTTACGATATAAAATCGCATTCCCGTTAAAGGCGATCAATTATAATTTTCTTTTAGAAGCACATTCCCATTTTGCATTTTCCGGATGGCTATCAACGGCCATATTTACGGCTTTGGTTTATATATTGTCACAATCCGGGTATCCTGTAGGAAAGATCTACTCTATTCTATTTCTTTTGGCCCAGACAGCCAGTTTTGGCATGTTGCTGAGTTTTGCTTTTGAGGGTTATGGGCTTTTATCTATCTTTTTTTCTTTATTATTCATCGTATTCTCTTGGTGGTTTGCCATTCGGTATTGGAATGATTCCAATAAAAGCGATCTCCCTTCTGCAATAAAAAGATGGGCAAAAGCTGCACTTTTATTTTTTGTATTATCCGGCACGGGAATTTTCCTACTGGTTTATATTAAATCTCATAGATTAAGTGCCCCTGACCTTTACTATAGTGCTATGTATCTTTTCCTTCATTTTCAATATAACGGATGGTTTAGCTTTGGTGCACTGGCCTTGTTCTTTTATACAACCCATCGTTACAAACTGCCTGGGGAACGAAATAAAGGCCGAATGTTCTTCTTGCTGATGGTGACAGCCTGTATCCCTGCCTATTGCTTATCCATGCTGTGGATGAATCCTCCAGAATGGGTATTCGTCATCGCTGCCGTGGCAGCTATCCTGCAGCTGTGGGCCCTGATCGTCTTTGTCCAACTGGTAACGAGGTCAATTGCGCATTGGTCAGTGTCCATGCCATTGCAGACAAGACTATTCTGGGGATTATCCTTTATTGCCTTCATCATCAAACTCATATTACAAGCTTTGTCAGTCATCCCCGCCCTCGGCCGCCTTGCCTTTGGCTTCCGGCCGGTGATCATTGCCTATCTGCACCTGGTATTGCTAGGCTTCATAAGTTTCTTTTTAATCGGTTTTTTCATAAAAGAAAGATTGTTCTATCAAGGATCCGGCCTGTGGAAAAATGGAATAGCTATTTTCATTACCGGGGTCCTGTTAAATGAGGTTTTGTTAGTGATACAAGCCTCGCCGGCTATAAATGATAGCATTGGATCAATTGCCCCTGTTTTATTATTCACGGCTGCAACGATAATATTCGGAGGAGTGGCTTTAATGTTCATAGCACAACTGCTATTAAAGAAAAATGCGGAAAGTGAAATTCCCGCACCAAAATAAAATATGTATACTATTTTGTTTGAATAAGCCAAAAACCCCAATTCTAAACAGAACCGGGTAACATATTTGACCTATTGTTTCTCATAGCGACCGGTCTTTTCATTAATTAGGATCCGGTACATGACTTGTTTAATCCGGTTGCTGTCATCTATTTCAAGGGTTGATTCATGCTCGTGGAGATGGACCGTAGCGCTTGTCAACAGATCTAGGATACTATTATATAAATATTCTCTTGCTTTAATCGCTGCAATATCCTCAAGTTCTTCAAAATATCCCCAGACAATCACGCTTTCCCAGTTTGCCATGTTCATCATGGAATCTACCTCAAAACATACATATGGATTCTTGCGCATGATATCCAGTTTCAGGCCCTCGTTGGTTTGCCCGTAAATTTGCTTGCCATCATAAGCATAGGTCACAGGTGTGATATAGGATTTCTTCTCGTCATGATAACCTATACGGCCAACGGCCTGCGTGGCTAAAAGATTATTCATTTGATGTTCTGTTAGTGTCCCCAGCATATTTCAAAATTTTTAATTTCAATTATATACCATTTGGCCCGATAGAAAATTGATCACGGAACGATGCAGTTCAATATGTGCATCATAAATATCCCTCATCCGGTCAAAAAGTTCATTTTTACAGGGAGTAATTTTAGGTGTATCGTAGGTTTGATTATTACCTGCCCAGTAAGTTGTTCCATTATTCAGGCTTGCTAAAAGAATAGCTTCCGTCACATCCAAATTTTTGGAAAGGGATGCAATATCATCCGAAAATCCGTATGCTGAATAAGCTTCGTTTTTACTCTTTGCTTTATCCCTCAATTCTGCCTTGATCCTCTCCATTTCATTCCGGATAGATTGAATCTGGCTAACCCAATACATACACTCCTTATAAATAAATCCTATTGTCATTTTGATACATTTCCATACGTTTTGGTCTTTGCGGATATGGTCCCTACTCCGAAAAATGCATATACAAGGGAAAAGCCTAGTGCGGCGTTAAGAAGCAATAATGTAGCAAAAACCCAGCAAATCATATTATCCGAACCAGGCATAATATCACGCACTGACAAGTTAAACAGCACAACGCCCGTAATAAGCCTGATCAGCCGGTCCGCGATTCCAAGATTTTGTTTCATATACGTAAACTTGAATGTTGCCCAAAGATATAACCCACCATTTTTTAAAGAGCTGATCCAACCACCATAGGTACCTGATCTTAATCATAATACGGTTTGCGGCGCCTCAAAGGGTAGTGTTTTTCAAAAAAAGAGATATTGTTGCGGGAAACCACGCGGAGCATGATATTTATCATGTTTCAAGATGAATCGGATCAATAAAATTCAATTTCTACAGGAGTACTTTTATGCCGATAGATTAAATAGAAAAATCATGAAAAAAATACTTTTTATCTCCGATGGCAACCAATTCCCGGAAGGCGCCTTTAAATTTATCGAGTCCCTTCAGGCTACTGAACGGGTAATCGTAAAAGGAATGTTTTTTACTGAGGTAGATGCGCAGCTGATGATTCCCGTCAGCTATATACCTGTCGCGGGACCTTATGTACTGATGGAGGAAGAAGAAGAGCTTGCAGTCAATAAAAATAGTGATCGGTTTGCAGAACGATGCAAATCTCTAGGTATCCGCCATAAAGAGGAAAAGACCTTTGCGGGGTGGGATAAGGATCTTTTTGTAAAAGAAAGCCGTTTCGCCGACTTGGTCGTCATAAGTGACCAGTTTTTTTGTCGTGGCGTAATGGAACGTCAACCCAATCTGTATATGGAGGAAGCATTGCGTGCATCCGAATGCCCGGTCCTGGTTATTCCGGAAGCGTTCAGCTCTGTTGAA
>PLEB01000326.1:0-5545 GCA_003136915.1 Chitinophagaceae bacterium | reverse complement strand
TATGATGCCAGTAATATTACCAAATTACACTTCCATCCAGGTAAATCATTTAATGCCTGGTTGAAGAACAAAAAAAATACCCTACTCATTTCAGGTTCTTTTTCCAGGTCCGGCGCTTCCATGCTGTTAAGACGCAGCTTTGTGGAAAAGATAATAAAAAACAACACGGGTCCGGTTTTTATTGCACACAACAGTTAACCCAATTAAATGTATCTAACAGCAGCGCAGGCGGTTGATTTAATTAAACCCGGGAGTAACCTATTTATTCAAACAGCTGCCGCAGCTCCAGGGCAATTGATCAGAGCCCTGACTGAAAAAGGTAAGGAGTTGAAAAATATCAGCATCTACCAGATGCATACGGAGGGCCCGGCACCCTATGCTGCAAAGGAATGGAAAGATGTTTTTAAAGTAAAATGCTTTTTTATCGGGGCTAATCTCCGCAAGGCTGTACAGGAAGGAAGGGCAGATTACATTCCCGTTTTCCTCAGCGAAATCCCAGCTTTATTCCGGAGCGGCGCCATAAAAATAGACTTCGCTTTGATCCAGGTTTCGCCACCGGACGAACACGGGTTTTGCTCACTGGGCGTTTCTGTAGATATAACCCCGGCAGTCCTGGAAACAGCCCGGTATATAATTGCCCAGGTAAATCCCCGCATGCCCCGCACGCATGGGGGTGGGTTCATTCATGTGAGCAAAATCACCGCTATGGTGGAAGTAAATGATGAAATTCATGAGATCCTCATAGAGCAACCGGATGAGCTAACCTGTAAAATCGCTAGCCATGTAGCTACCCTTATAGAAGACGGCGCTACCCTGCAAATGGGAATAGGAAAGATCCCAAATGCAGTGCTCAGCATGCTAACCAATCATAAAAAGCTGGGTATCCATTCTGAAATGTTTTCTGACGGAATCATTGACCTGATTCAGGCAGGGGTAATTACCGGAGAGTTGAAGAAAAAGCGGCAATACAAAATTGTATCAAGCTTCATGCTCGGAACCAGGCGTTTGTATGATTTTGTAGATGATAATCCTCTTGTGGAAATGCTGGATATCGGTTACGTGAATGATACACATATCATTCGTCAAAACCCAAAAGTCACGGCCATCAACAGCGCATTGGAAGTGGATATAACAGGCCAGGTATGTGCAGATTCGATTGGCGTTAAAATGTATTCAGGCGTTGGTGGCCAAATGGATTTCATGCGGGGAGCCTCGCTTTCGGAAGGAGGAAAACCCATTATCGCTATGCCCTCCATCACTATGGCAGGAGAAAGTAAAATTGTTGCTATGCTGAAACCCGGAGCCGGAGTCGTTACTACCCGGGCTCATGTTCATTATGTAGTTACCGAATACGGGATTGCCTATTTGCATGGTAAAGGCCTGGCGGAAAGGGCAAAAGCATTAATTGATATTGCTCATCCATTACATCGCGATGGGCTATCCGGGAAAGTGGCAGGCGGCCGGTCTCTGCAGCCGGTAGAAATAGATTAAACTCCTGAGGCACCACAGCCCTAACCGGGTTTTGTTTAACTTAGGTTCTACATTCATGAGCTTTATGCCTGATTCGTCTCAAAGCATTTCGACCAATTCCCACGCTTCAAATACATTCTTTTTAGTTGCATTTGGCTTAATTAATACACTTGCCTTCACTTTGTTAGTTTGCGGGATCGGATTTCTCGTGGGACTTACTATTTCAGCCTGGCAATTTCCTCTCGCCTGCCTGCTCGCCCTCATCAGTAACTATTTCGCTGCAGACTATTTTTTTGGTGAAAAGAGTAAGTATCTAATATTGAAAAGTTCAGGCGCTATACTTGGACTGATTATCAGCCTTATACTTTTATCCAGTTTATTTTATGATATTTCCTTCGATGGTCAATGGTATCATCAGGAAACCATATTTCGTTTACACGATAAATGGAATCCTGTCTATCAAAAATTAGCAATACCTCTCAATGAAAATATCGCTACCGACAAGGAAGTGTGGTGTTCCGGGATTGACAACCCGGTAAGCAATCCAACAATTGCCCTGAAGCCTTCCGTTAATTTGAAATTTCTTAACATCAATCATTTTCCCAAGGGGATTGAAATAATTGAAGCCTCCGTATATCAACTCAGCAACCGAATCGAAACCGGAAAGGCAGTAAATGGAATTTTTTTGTCGGCTTCCCTTTTTTTGGCACTTTCCTTTCTTTATAAGATCAACCATATCAGCACGCCGAAGAAATGGCTACTCGCTATACTTCTTTCTTTCAATCCTATTGCCCTCACCCAGCTTCTTTCTTTTTGCGTAGACGGAGTGATGGCTTGTTCACTACTATGTCTTATCATCATGAGCTGTCTCCTGTTCCGGGAAACCAACAAATATTTTCTTTGGCTATTCGGTTCACTAATCGTCCTTACCAGTAATATTAAATTCACGTCTCTGGTTTTCACAGGCATTTTTTGCGCTGGTTTATTGCTAACGTTGCTTATTTATAAAGGGAAGAATCAATTTAAACGCGTTTTATTTATTGGCGTATTCAGCGGCATAACAGGTATCTTCTGCTGTGGATTCCATCCCTTTGTGACGAATTTCACTAATGAGGGCAATGTATTTTATGGTCTAAAGGAAACGCAGGATGAACTTTTAGTCTTAACTCCTCCCATTTTCAGAAACCTGAACCGCTTTGAAAAACTTTTTCTTTCGCTGGCTTCGCATACGGATTCGTATTCCACCAACAATAATTCAATTTCCGACATTCTCAAAATCCCATTCACCGTCAACAGGAAGGAGCTGGCAAATGCCAATGACCCGGAAGTAAAGCTTTCAGCCTTTGGCCCATTTTTCAGTGGTGCTTTGCTTATTGCAATATTAATCTTCTTCATTGCATTAATCCGGTTTCGCAAAAGCACGGTTTTTAAACAAGCACTGGCTGTTCTCATAATTATCGCTGCAACAATAATAATTATGCCTGGCTCATGGTGGGGGAGATATGTCCCTCAGTTTTGGCTTTTGCCTGTATCGATTTTATTTATGTCAGAATTTTTTTCTTTCAAAACTGACAGGTTCCTCCGAAGCGGCCTTTATTTGGTATTGGGGCTCAATATAGCCTGGGCGTCGCTGGCCGTTATTTTTAATTTGTTTATATCGAGTCGTATCGATTACCAGATGAGTCAATTGAAAGCCTTGCGTCAGCCTATAACTATTGAATATTGTCCTTATAGAAGCTTTAAAAGTAACAGGGTGCGATTTTATGAATCACATATCCCCATTTTAGAAAGGCAGGTTACGGGGAATTACATCTATAATATCATTCATTCCAATACAAGATTTGAAACACCCGTTCCTTTGCCATCAGTTGACAAACCTGTTCTGCTACGGTGGAGCGAAAAATTAAAGATGGAGTGAAGATTTAACGATTTTCCGGAGTCGTATTATTTTAGGTTTTCGACCTCTCCTCATGATACTCCTGCTCCGTATTTACAGCCCAAATATTGCTTTTNNCCGATAAGAAATAAGTTTTTGAAAGTATCCGTATAAGCACTAACCAAACCGAACCGTTCATATGTACCGAAATAAGCAGGGTAGGTTTTTTCCATCCGCTGAACCATCACATCCAAAATATCAGGCTCTGCGGCCAGTTCCATTTTTGCCAGCTCTCCGATTGCAATTTGAGCAATATCGCTGTCGGACAGTTCCCAGAAAGAATCGGTCTTATTGCAGAAGTATTCCATTCCAATCCATTTAGTGTCCGGATCCTTCACCATCCCGGTCCCCCAATTATTGTAAATCATCAATCGTCCTACTTTCACATCTCTTTCCTGAATATAAATCCAATTATCTTTTAAGACAAGCTCTGCAGACCCTTTATTATGACTATCCGGCCTGGAAAACTTTTTTAATAAGATCCCAACATTTATAAAATCACGGTATTGCAAACCTGCCGCAACCTCCCTGACATCCCAGGGCACCATCTCTCCCATTCCGGCAATAAGTTCTTGAACTGGCATAGAAGAGAAAAAGTAATCGCCCTGCCAACTTATAGTCTCTCCTGTTAATGAATTGTTCGTCTCCACAGCGGTGATATCTTGGGAAGCGTAAATTTGTTTGACATCCTGGTTCATCACGATCTCCCCTCCCATTTCTTTGACCTGACGGGCCACTTCTTCCCAAAGCTGACCAGGACCGCGCTTAGGATAGAGGAACTGATCTATGAGACTGGTTTCTGATGATTTTTGTCCAATATCAGTCAGCCTACCTTTTAGCTTTGAAATGGATCGAATGGCATGAACCATAGCCTTACGTAAAGACACTCCCTTAATTCGCTGTGCACCCCATGCCGCAGAAATTTCCTCGCATGGAACCCCCCATACTTTTTCGGTGTAATCTTTAAAAAATAGAAGGTATAGTTCCTTACCGATCTTATTAATAATGAAATCCTCCAGACTCTTCTCCGGTTTACGCGGAATCAACAGGGCAGCCAGATAGGAAAAAAGGATCCTTACCGTTTTAACGAATCCCAATATTCGTAAGGTTTCAATTGTCAGTTGAATAGGATAAGCAAAAAAATTACGCAGATAATAGATCCTGGTCAATCGTTG
This sequence comes from Chitinophagaceae bacterium, assembly GCA_003136915.1. Taxonomy (GTDB): domain Bacteria; phylum Bacteroidota; class Bacteroidia; order Chitinophagales; family Chitinophagaceae; genus Puia. The sequence goes on along the minus strand of PLEB01000326.1, from coordinate 964 downwards.
AATGACAATCATGACCTTATCCTTATTCTCAGGAAGAACTTCTTCCTTTGAAGCAGACGACGGACTAATCGTTCGCGATTTATTCTGATAAGTGATGTTTAGATCGTGTTCCCTGCCTTGTTCCAGCGGCATAATATTCAGCCACCAATTCATCACCCGGTCGGACTTCGAAAAAAAACGGTGCGGACCCATATCCATGCGGTTTCCCTTGTAGTTTATTGTCTTGGAAATACCGCCAATGTCTCCCGATTTTTCTAATATAACAGGAATTATTTCCGTGCGTTTGAGCAGTTCATAAGCAGCCGTAAGGCCCGCCGGGCCTGCGCCAATAATAATTGCTTTTTTTCGCATACATGAAATTCGATCCCTGACATAGCATCAAGTATCGCAGAAAGATACAAATACAAACCCATTCTAGAAACCGATTCCCTTTATACTTTGATTCAATAAGAAAGAAAATAACTAAGAAGATCGAAATGATTTTCACTGCTTCTGCGATTCCTTCAACCCCTTCTCATATGGCCTTAATTTAGCATAGATGCACCAAATCATAAAATGGTTGGGTTAACCCAATTTTTATTTTATATCGGGAGCCTTAACTACTCAAAAACAAATAATCGCCTATTTTTATGAAACACCTATGCGATTAACGGTATTAATAATCTGCACAAACAGTTCAGAACTCCGAAAAACATTNNGGTTAAAATAGGATTATTAAGAAAATGGCCGGCAACAAATTCATTTCCTTTTCACATATGCTATTGAGTGGTTGCTGCCTGGGCTTTTCTGTAGCTGCTCAAAAAACAACAATTCCAGCCGATAAAACCGATTCAACCCCGGAAAAATTAAGATCTTATTACAAAAATCAAATGGATCTTATAGACATTGCACTCATTATTATAGGCAAAGACCCAGGCAAAAGGCTGGACAGCAATGAAACCAAAAACTTAAGGTTACATCTCTC
>PLEB01000187.1 GCA_003136915.1 Chitinophagaceae bacterium | reverse complement strand
ATGGCTCTTTCTGGTTGACACTGGTAGGATTGATCTTAATGGGTAAATCGGGGTGGATCTCCGCATCGTCCGAGTCTGCTATGGTCGCTTACCTGATCCTCTGGGGCATTTTCACTTTACTGTTATTTTTCGGTACGCTCAAACTGAATAAAGCACTTCAATTCGTTTTCGCAACCCTCACCATTTTGTTTTTTCTATTGGCCATCGGCGATGCAACGAAAAACCCTTCCATCACGCATTTTGCCGGTTATGAAGGAATTATTTGTGGTTGCTCCGCAATCTATGCCGCAACAGCCGGATTAATAAATGAGNNCAACTATCAACCATCAACGAATTCTCTCATTGTCTAACAATTCTCACCATCTCCGATCCCGCCAACAAAAACGCTCCGACTCCATAAGATTCCGTATCATCTGCAGTAACGGTCTCAGGTTTTTCACCGATCTGCTGCACATTGCCGAGTTTACCATCGGCATGAATGCTGCCGGAAAGTGCGGCCCAGGCTTTTAATACTGCCGGCATGTAAGCGGATTTTTTCAGGATCCCATGCTCAATTCCCCAGGCAAGTGCGTAGCAGAAAAATCCTGTTCCACTGGTTTCCATTACTGGATAATGCAAGGGATCAAGTAATGATGCGTGCCAGGTTCCGTCGGGCTGCTGCAATTGGGTTATCTTCTCTGCCATATCAAGATAGAGTTTTTCAAACCGCGGCCTATCCGGATAATCTGCCGGCATATTCTCCATCATTCTCACCATACCAGCCATTACCCAGCCATTCCCCCGCGACCAGAAAACCTTACTGCCATTTTTTTCCCGCTGGCCAAAAAATCGGCTATCGCGATAATATAGATGTTCATCTTTATCATAGAGGTAATCTGTGGTTCTCCACCACCATACGGATGCGCTGTCAAGGTATTTCAGATCTTTTGTTACCGAAGCCAGGTAAGCAAATGCCGGCGGTCCCATGAATAATGCATCGCACCATGCCCATTCGCGGGCGACGATCCCATCCTTAAATTCCAGGCTTTCGGTATGCGGTCTGTTCATGATACTGTCGGCCTGGTTCCGGAATTGACGGATCCATGACGGTTCATGAAAAACCATGGCGAGTTGCGCGAAGGTTTGGCCCACGCAATAATCATCTGCATTTGAGCGGCCCGGCCCCGTGTTCCAATTCAGATCGCTGCCAATATGTTTGAGGAAATCGAAATAAACGGTATCTCCTTTTTGCTTTGCAAACGCAATTAATCCCGCATAAGCGGCACCGTTGGTCCAGTGATACTCAGGATGTGGCCATCCCTGAGTTCTCCATAGCTGAAGCTGCCAATCGCCTGCCTTCTTCGAAATCCGATAAATAGAATCGGCAGTAAGAGCCTGTTGGGAGAATCCCTGTTGAACAAATAAAAGACCAACCATTATTCCCAGAACTTTCTGTGCATTTCTTTTCATAATAGACAATTCATTTTTAAAGTTCTGATTTATCAATTGAAATCAGGGAAAAAATTCCCCAGATCAAAATACTTTGTTTCGAACCGCCATGCTGCTGATTGCGCAGGATGAATTAATTTTGCACGCATGGACAGTAAGCCTTCCAACGGGATTCAAACAAAGAAACTGGTTATTGTCGGCGGCGGATTCGGTGGTGTGAACCTTGCCCTCGGCTTGAAAAAGAATCCTCATTTCCACATCACATTCATTGATAAAAACAATTATAATTTTTTCCCGCCCCTGATTTATCAGGTGGCCACGGGATTTCTGGAAAACTCGAACATCAGTTATCCATTCCGGAAATTGTTCCGGAAATATCATAATATCCAATTTCGGCTGGGAGAACTGGAAAGTGTGGATACGGTCGGTCATATTTGTCATTTGGATAATGGTGACATTCCGTACGATTACCTGGTGTTTGCCACCGGGGCCGAAACAAATTATTTCGGAATGGAGAATGTGAAGAAGTATGCAATTCCCATGAAGAATGTGAATGACGCATTGAACATGCGCAATACTATTTTTCAAAGGCTGGAGCTGGCGAGTATTTGCACCGACCCGAAGGAGAGAAAGAGATTATTGACCCTGGTTGTAGCCGGTGGCGGCCCGACGGGCGTGGAAGTCTCCGGTATGTTTGCCGATCTCCGTGCGCACAGTCTTCGAAAAGATTATCCCGAACTGAATGGGATAAAGAGTCATATCTATCTGATCGACGGAGGATCTCATTTACTGGCTCCCATGAGTGCTGCATCCCAACAGGATACCTATGATGAGCTGCATAAAATGGGCGTGATCATTAAGCTGCATACCCAGGTGAAAGATTTTTTCGAAGGCAAAGTATTTTTGTCGACCGGCGAGATCATTGAAGCAAAAACCCTGATCTGGACCGCCGGCGTAACGGCCATGATGTTTGAAGGCATTCCGAAGGAAAGCTATGGCAGGTCAAAACGTATGGCCGCAGATGCATATAATAAAGTTGCCGGCGTGGATGATATTTTTGCTATCGGGGACACCTGCATACAAACACATGAAGACGCGTATCCCAATGGACATCCTCAACTGGCCCAGGTGGCCATGCAGCAGGCGCGATTGCTGGCGAAGAACCTGGAAGCTATGGTTATGGGGAAGGCGCTTAAACCATTTCGATACCGCGACAAAGGAACCATGGCCATTATCGGGCGTAACCGCGCCGTCGCAGATATACCTGTACCCAAGCTTCATTTCAGGGGATTCATTGCCTGGGCCATGTGGCTGTTCATTCATTTGATCTCCCTGATTAACTACCGGAACCGCATCAAAACATTATACAATTGGATGGTGGCTTATTTTAATAAGGATCAGTCGCTCAGGTTCATCGTCAGACCCCAAAAAAAAGAAATGGAATTATGGTAAAATCTATCAGGATCTTTTCGCCGCTCATTTTGCTTTCAATGGCCTTTGGCGGATCTGAGCATTCCGCAACTCCCGGTCATTCTTCTTATGACACTTCCATTAAGGTCTATCCCGGATACCATCTTGTATGGCAGGATGAATTCAATGGGAATGCGCTTGGAGCAGGCGACTGGAACTATGAAACGGGTGGAAGCGGATGGGGCAATCATGAGCTTGAATACTACACCGCGGGCAACAGAAATGCCTATCTGCAGGATGGCAATCTCGTGATCGAAGCGAGAAAAGAGGATACAGCCAACCGCAATTATACTTCAGCGCGGATAAATACTGCAGGCAAACATGAATTCTTGTATGGGAGGATCGATATGCGGGCCAAGCTTCCGGTTCAAACAGGGATGTGGCCTGCTTTGTGGATGTTAGGAAATGATATCGGTGTTAAAGGCTGGCCGCTCTGCGGGGAAATTGATATTATGGAACTGATTGGAAAAAATCCGAAGCAGGTTGTGGGTTCATTTCACTGGAAAAACGATGATGGAACAGAAGGCACGCTGAATAACAGGTATTCATTGTCCCTTGCGGATTTTTCTCAGGACTTTCATCTCTACAGCCTTATTTGGGAAAAAGACGGGTATGAGATTCTGGTGGACAATCAGGTTTATGTAAAAGCAAAAGCGAGCGAAATCAAGGCCGCGTACAATCCATTTAATCATCCCTTTTTCCTGATCTTCAATGTGGCTGTTGGCGGGGATTGGCCGGGGCCGCCTGATAGCAGTACGCAATTTCCCCAGAAGATGTATGTTGATTACGTAAGGGTATATCAGCACTAGTATCCATGGCATAATATTTTAACCGGTTTGAAAAGTCGGGGCCTTTATCATGCCTTGGATTTACAAATTAAATATGGCATTTCTCTCACGGCAGTTGTTTATCAAAGCATCTTTTATACCCCATTCAGGCATGGGTCTGTTTACAAAAACATATATACCCAAAGGTACGCGGATCATTGAGTACAAGGGAAGAATGTCCACATGGAAAGAAGTAAACCACAGAAAATGGACCAACCGGTATATTTTTTATATTGACAGAGATCATGTGGTGGATGCGTCCACGTATGAGAAAGCGCTGGGGCGGTTTGCGAATGATGCAAAAGGAATACACCGGAATGGTGGTTTGAAGAACAATGCAGAATATGTTGCAGATGGGTTTAGGGTTTATATCGACGCAACCCGGGATATTCCACCAGGCGCCGAGATCCTGGTTGACTACGGGAAGGAATACTGGGACATCATCCGTTACAACCAAAAGATAGCCAATAACTGACACATGATCAACGGTACGATTCTGCAATACTTTCACTGGTATTTGGAGGCGGACGGAAAACTCTGGAACCGGTTAAAAGAAGAAGCGGCAATGCTGGCGGATATGGGAATTACCGCAGTGTGGATCCCACCTGCCGGTAAGGGAACCACCGGCGGGTATTCGATCGGATATGATGTATATGATATCTATGATCTTGGCGAATTTGATCAAAAAGGATCCGTAAGAACAAAATATGGAACGCGTGAAGAGCTGATTGCTGCGGCTGATGCCGTCCATCATTTGGGAATGAAACTTTATGTAGATGCCGTGCTGAATCATATGGGCGGCGCAGATGAAAAAGAGAAAATTATGGTTCGCCGGGTGAACCCCGAAAACCGGAATGAGTTTATCAGTGAGCCCTTTGAGATTGAAGCTTACACAAAATTCATTTTTCCCGGAAGGAAAGGAAAGTATTCCCAGTTTATCTGGGATTTTCATTGTTTCTCCGGGGTTGATCATGGTGATAATCTTGAAGAAAATGGCATCTTCAGTATTGTCAATAATGCATATGGTGAAGGATGGGAAGAAGTGGTGGATGATGAAAAGGGAAATTATGATTACCTGATGTACGACGATATTGAATTCCGCAATCCGGCCGTGCGGGAAGAGATAACGCACTGGGCAAAATGGTTGCATGAAACCCTCCACTATGATGGACTCCGGCTGGATGCCGTAAAACATATTTCACCAGGATTTTTCAATGAGTGGCTGGATGTATTGCGGAAAGAAATCGATCCGGAATTATTTGCAGTGGGTGAATACTGGGCGCCGGGAAATCTCCCTCTGCTCTTGAAATATATTGAAGTGACAGAAGGAAGAATGAGTTTATTCGATGCGTCACTGCATAAGAATTTCCATGAAGCTTCACGTGCGGGAAAGGAATATAAATTAAATACTATTTTCGACAATACGCTTATTTCTGTGCGGGCGGATCTTTCTGTAACGGTAGTTGCAAATCACGATACACAACCTTTGCAGGCCCTTGAGGCCCCCATAGAGCCCTGGTTCAAACCCCTTGCCTACGCCCTGATCCTTTTGCGCGACAAGGGATATCCCTGTATTTTTTATCCTGATTTGTACGGGGCGCACTATTCTGACAAAGGGCACGATGGCCAGGTTCATGAGATCACGCTGGAAAAAGTAAATGGACTGGATCTGTTGATCCACGCGCGCAAAGAGTTTGCATTCGGTGAACAAAAGGATTATTTCGATCATGTCAGTTGTATTGGATGGACGCGCGCCGGTGATGCAGGACACGAAGGTTGTGCGGTGCTTATCAGCAACGATCTGGAGGGATTTAAAGATATGGAAATCGGAAAGCGTTATGCAGGCAAGCAGTTCACGGACTTTCTCCAAAATCATCAGGGCATCGTAACGCTGGATGAAAACGGTAAGGGAAAATTCCAGGTATC
>PLEB01000256.1 GCA_003136915.1 Chitinophagaceae bacterium | reverse complement strand
CCAGTTATTTTACACCGGGAAATTATGTGGACCTGAACATTAATGACCTTGATTATGGAGTCATGGGCACTTTTCTGATTCCAAATTCCAATTTTTATTTTACAGGAGCCAAAGACGGCAACCTATATCTGTTGAATATGAATTTGGGAAGCGTCGGCACGCTTCAACAAAACGTTCCGCTAAATGTCAGCCTGCATTGCCAACCGGCCTATTATTTGGGAAGCACCAATGAATTTGTATATGTATGGTCAGAGAACGATCAGCTTCGTGCGCTCTCGTTTAACCGGGGTACAAATACTTTCGCTACCAATCAGATCGTTTCATCAGCATCAGGTCCGACAGGCGGAACAGGCGCAGATCTTTCTGTTTCCTCCAATGGAACTATGGATGGAACGGGAATTGTTTGGGCCACACACGCTCTGGGGGATGCCTCACAAACGGTAACCGCGGGCATTTTAAGAGCATTCGACGCGAATGATGTTACCAAAGAACTATGGAACAGCAGTCAAACCCCTGGCGATGCTTTGCCTTCCTATGCCAAATTTTCAACAGCAACAGTCGCGGATGGTCATGTATATGTGCCCACTTTTACAAGCGAGGTTCTTGTTTACGGGCTTAAATGAGCAATGAGGTTTCTGTATTGATAGGAACCCGGCACATCATCAAACAACCAATCAGCACCTTCTCCTGCAAAGCTTTCCTGAAAAGGAAAGCTTTTGCATTTAGGAAAGCATGGGCACTTCGATCGCCAGCAGCTGCGCATTTTCAGACGCTGTGATTTCAATATTATCAGATTCTGAAATACCTAATGCATCTCTGTGTTGAAGTACCTGGTCACCAACCTTTACTTCACCGTTAATCACAAAAAGATAAATACCGGAACCCTTGAATTTTGTTTTATATGAAAGAGACTTCCCTTCATCCAGTTGCGAAAGGGAAAACCGCGCGTCCTGATTGATAAGGACGCCATCCTCGGAAGCGTCAGGGCTGACCACCACCTGCCATTGATTTATCCTTCCGTCAGAATTGAAACTTTTCTGTTCGTACCGGGGCTTTACATTTTTCAACTTTGGAAAAACCCAAATCTGAAATAATTCCAACGCGTCAGTAGTGGAAGGATTATATTCTGAATGCCTTATGCCGGTTCCGGCACTCATAATCTGCACGTCGCCGGTATGGATCAATCCATCTGTTCCTGTGCTATCCTTATGTGCTACTGTACCCCTGGTTGGTATGGTAACGATCTCCATATTATCATGCGGGTGCATTCCAAATCCGCCGCCTGCGGCAATGGAATCGTCATTTAAAACCCGGAGGGCTCCAAAATGGATCTTTTCGGGATTATTCCATTCGGCAAAACTGAAGGAGAAGTTAGACTTTAACCATCCCCCATGTTCTGCATGACCCCTTTCACTTGCTTTGTAAAAAATTGATTTCATATCCGTTATTTTAATCAATGTGTAAACATCAATTAGTGTGCCGTAACGGAATATGGACATTTTGACCTTAAACTGTCAGATTTTAGTTTCTATGGATTCATTGTATTCCAGAATGAAATTATTCATCCCTTCGCCTATGAGAATATGCATGAAACCTTCCTGCACGAGCTCGAGTATGGAAAGGAAAAGAAAAATGACATGAAGGCGGTTCTCGCAGCTGCTGAGGATGTTTGCAAAAGGAACGGACCTTTCCCTGCTGACCAGGTCAATCATCTGCGACCGGCTTTCCTCCATGCTATATGTATATTGAATGACTGTATGCGTGGGACGATTATCCCGCTCCTGGATCCGCAGCATGACCTTCTCAAAGGTTTTCATCAGCTTGAAAAGCGTAAGGGACTGGATCTCGGTTCCTTCTCCTGACGCTTCACCAATCTGGACCAGTTCTTTGAAAAGGTTGCCCCGCCTCACCATCAGCATTCGCTGCGCTTCCAAATCTGCAAGATGCATGGCAGCTTCCTTAAAGCGCTTATACTCCAGTACTTTGTTGATCAGTTCCTGGCGGGGATCAATTTCATTACCCTGTTCATCCAGCTCTTTCCTCGGCAGCAGCATCCTGGCTTTGATCCGCATCAGGGTGGAGACAAACAAAATAAATTCACTGCTCAATTCAATATTCAGCGTTTCCTGGGAATGAACGAAATTCAGAAAATCCCTGATCAACTGATGAATGGGAACATTATATATGTCCAGTTCATCCCTTTCAATAAAAAAAAGTAACAGGTCGAATGGCCCTTCAAACTGCGACAATTTAATCTGATACGATTCGGGATTGGGCATGCTTACGCTTTAATTACAAGGATACATAAAAAAGCATATGAAGTGGGAGGAGGTTGTGAACATTTATTTCACTATGAAGTCCGTCAACCGTCAACAAATCCATTCATGGTAATAAAAATCAAATCTTAATGGCAATCCCAATCCCCAACAACTCCTGCACCTGCAAAGCTGCGCCACCGGTGGTGCCGTCAGCCTTTACCTGCTTCACATCATTATCATAGATGAGGTTAAAAGAAAAAGTCATGGAAAAAATGCTCGTTATTTTTACAGCCAGCAGGTTGGTCATGGACACATCCACATCCTGCGGCTTCCGCCCATAATTAGAGAAAAGATCGAGACGTCCGGTATAAACAGAAGCTGTACCTAACTTCTGGGTATATGAAATCGTTGCATAGGCACCTATTTCAATCTTGGAGTTTTTTCCTGAATCAACACCAAATGCGCCGACACTCGCGAGGGAATCATTCCGGACGATGATCCACCTTGCAGTTACAGGAGAAACAAAAACCGAAAATGCATCATTAGGTTTATAGTTTATGCCGGGCGACAATAATATATATCCAGGGGCAAAGAAATCGGATGTCAACACCCTCCCCTTATCAACCGGATATGCATATCCCGGGGCAAACTGCGATTTTACATTCAGCAGACCGCTGATATACCAGCTCTTGGCAATCTCATAACCGTACTTTGAGAGAATGTCTATCCTGTCATCTGATTTCCGGCTGCCCAGGCTGGTGGTCTTCACAAAACCATAGGCAAGGTCCAGGGTATTGTCCCAGGAATTTCTGTCTTTTTTATAAAAAGCATAGCCATGAAACGTCGTGTTAAGCGCCAATGAAGATTTCTCGCCACCGGCTGCCCAGTTACTTTGCGAGGCCTGGTTAAGAATAAAATTCAACAATAAGCCTTTCTTCCATATTTGTGGAATGGTATCCTTGGGATCTTTCTGAATGCTTTGGGAGGCATCTTTTTGCAGTTCCTGAACTGTTTTGTCCTGGGCAAAACTGGTCAATGCACACACGAATGCCGCGAAAGCAATTAAAGTCTTTTTCATCGTATTAAAAATTAGTCAATAATGAACTGCTCCTGATCTTCTCCAACTTAGGCAATCTGATTTTCAGTGAATCATTTCAATGGAAGGGCAGCCACTACTTTTTTAGTTCATCTCTGATTTCCATGAGTAGCTTATCTGTACTGGAAGGTTCTTTAGCAGGTGGAATTGTTTTCCTTTCAAAACTTTTCATGGCCTTAACGATAAGGAACAAAATAAAGGCGATGATGGCGAATTTGATTATGGCCGACAAGAATTTTCCGTACCTCATCGTTCCCCACATCAGCTTATCCAGGTCCTGGGCATTGGCGGCCTTTAATGCAGGTGTTAACAACAAAGGCGTAATCAGATCGTCAACCAGGGAAGACACGATGGTGCCAAAAGCAGCACCGATGATAACTGCAACGGCAAGATCCACTACGTTTCCCCGCAACGCGAAGTCGCGGAATTCTTTAAGCATGCCCATAGCTTGTTGTTTTTAGTTTTAAAGAATCAAAATAGCATTTTCGATCTCAGGACAAAACTACCAATTCAATCCGTTTCCGGGGGGGTTAAACGGACATAATTTCTTTCTCTTTCGCGGTAAGGTGCTTTTCTACAAGGCCTATATGCTGATCAGTAAGGTCCTGTATTTGCTTCTCTGCATCCTTGGTCAGATCCTCACTCAATCCTTCCTTTTGTAATTTTTTTACCTGCTCAATGGCTTCGCGGCGAATACTTCTGATGGCGATGCGGGTTTGCTCGCCTTCCCCAAAAGCACGCTTTACAAATTCCCTTCTCCTTTCTTCCGTGAGCGGTGGCATGAAAATTCGTATGCTATTACCATCATTCTGCGGTGTCACGCCCAGGTTAGCATTGAGGATCGCGCGTTCAATAGGCTGTAACATATTTTTTTCCCAGGGTTGAATGGTTAAGGTCCGCGCATCCAATACCGATACATTTGCAACCTGGTTCAATGCCGTAAGCGTTCCGTAATAGTCCACCGTAAGGCCTTCCAGCATTTGAGGATTTGCTTTCCCCGCACGGATCCGGATCAGTTCATTTTCGAGGTGATTGATGGCCTTGATCATGGATTCGCGGGCAACCTCCACAATGAGTGATAATTCATCAGTCATAAACGATAATTCTTATTGGGATGGGTGTTCAACCGGCATTGATAGGTCCGGGCATTAATTTTTTTGTTCGAGCATACTATCTCGGATAAAGGTAACCAATTTCGATTCTTTTACCTTTTCATTATTATCCTGCAGATCGGGCGCCCAGGCCAGCGGATCATGGGGCCGGGAGTAATAGGCCACTCCAATGAATGCAAAGAACAGGGCGATAACGGAAAGAATCAGGATGGTGCAACCCAGGGAACGGGCCATATAAACAAAAACGACCATACTTACATTAATAGCCACCAGCAATAAGGTGATGGTTCGATGAGAGAGCCCGCGGTCAAGGAGCAGATGATGGATGTGATTTCTGTCAGGGCTGAATGGCGAACGGCGTTTGAAAATTCTAATCGCAAAAACACGGAGGGTGTCCAGCAGCGGAATCATCAGGATAGTAAAGCCAATAGCGGGAGATGAGACCATGGGCGTACTAAATTCAGGTCCGTTTCCCGGATCAATAAATTTTAACGCCAGTATTGCATTGATCACGCCTATGAGCAGGGATCCCGTGTCCCCCATAAATATTTTCGCAGGTTGAAAATTGAATATCAAAAAAGCCAGCAGGCTCCCAAAAAGAGAAAATGCCAGGGTATAATATGGAGCCATTCCCTTGCTGAGAAAATAAATTCCGAAAAGAGCAGAAGACATTAATCCCAGGGTGCCGGCCAGGCCATCCACGCCATCAATCAGATTGAAAGAATTAATAATTACAATCACGGAAAAATAAGAGATGAGTAAACTAAACATCTCAGGCAGTTCATGAATTCCAAAAAATCCGTGCATGCTTCGTATCTGGATCCTGCCGTAATAAATAATCAAAAAAGCGGCAAGCACCTGTCCGATAAATTTCTTTATCGGGGAAATGACGAGGATATCATCCTTCAGTCCCAAAAAGAAAATGACCATGGTGGCTGCAATAAAATATTGGAACTCGGAGGAGTATTTAAAATTGATAGTCAGCAAACAACCAAAAACAAACCCTGCAAAAATACCGATACCACCCAGAGGAGTGATGGCTACCTGATGGATCTTCCGGGCATCCGGAACATCAAACAGTTTTTTCATTTCTGCAACATTAATGATTACAGGAATGGCCAGAAAAGTGATCGTAAATGAAATGGACAGGGAAAGTAATACGTCAAACATGTACCTCGGTTTACATTAATTGAATTTTTGCGTTGCCTCGATTAAGCCTTATCTCCCATTTAAATCAGTTAGGTTAGGTTGTTGATAATCAGGATAATGGGACTAGCAAAGTATAATGTCACTGAGCGTTTGAACAAGCAAGTTAGAACAAAAGTTTAATATGTTCCGGGACAACTGTAAATAAATTCCAATGGCTTGCGGCCTGCACGGAAAATCAATTATGGCTGATTTACGAGCCATTGCCTGGCATGCTTGTTCATTATTCCCGGTTACAGTAGCATACTGCAACCTATGAATACCTCCCCCGGAATCCGTATCCCATCAGATCCCCTGGTCAGGGAATACGTACCGCCATCGGCGCTGCACTTATTAAAAAACTCAATAAGGAATCAAATATTGTATTTCCCTGCGCAAGGGTGGAGAACTTGATGAAGGCATTCCACGTGATTCAGGTTTTCAGCTCAAAAGGCTGCATCGCCGCTTTCCGCGAAGGCAACCAGGATGCAAGCAGTGCCACAATCAGTATGGTTCCGCCTACCAGCAGGAGATCGGCCGGAATGATTTTAACCGGATAATAATCAATCAGAAAATTACCCTGCAGTGGAACCAGTTTAAACCTGACCTGTAACCAGCACATAAAGAGGGCCAACAAAATGCCACCTCCTCCTCCCAGCAGGGCCAATAACAAACCCTCGTTCAAAAAAATACGTTGAATAAAGCGGTTGTCTGCACCCATTGCTTTCAATACCTGGATATCCATTTTCTTTTCCAGCACCAGCATGGTTAGCGCACCCACGATATTAAAAGCGGCAACGATCAGGATCAGCGTGAGTATGGCATAGATCACCCATTTTTCTACACGCATAACCTGGAATAAGGTCTGGTTTTGTTCGTAACGCGTTTGGACCTTAAGAGAATTTCCAAATAAATCCTCCAGTCTTTTCTTCACTTCCTCAGGTTTTACTGTTTTGCTGCATTCAATTTCAACTGCGCTGTATTGGTTTGAATCCAGGCCCAACATCCTTTGAAGAAAAGGAAGGTTAGTGATCACGTATTGGTTATCAAAATCCTGTTGTATCCTGAATGTTCCTGCGGGCGCGATCTCAGCAGAACGTACGGAGGATTGAGGATCAGCCGGGTTTATATCCGGGCCGTTCCGGAATACATAAACCATCAGGGGCATTATGCTCCGGTCCGATTCCAGATTAAGTGCATTCTCCACGCCCGAGCCAAGCACGGCTGCAGGATGATCTACGGTTCCCAATGTAAAGCTTCCCTTGGATATATTCCGCGAAACGCCATTTACATGGGCGTAATTGCTGTCAACTCCCTTCAAAACGACAGGCTGAAGGTTATTGGATTGTAGCAGGGCTTTGTCTTCTACCGTCAATGAATAAGCGCTGACACCATTTATTTGCCGGACCTGTTCAAGGTTTTTTTCCGAAACTGAAATGAATTTCCCTTTAGCTGCGCTGATCTTAATATCTGTATAAAAAGATGAATAAAGGGATTGCACCAATTGTTCCAATCCATTGAAAACGCTCAAAACGATAATCAATGATGCGGTTCCCAAAATGATGGCACTTACACTAACCCAGGAAATGATATTGATGGCATTCGTGGATTTCTTTGCCTTGAAATAGCGCCAGGTAAACAGGAAATTCAAAATGGTTGTTTTGTATTCGGATTGTTCGCCCCATTTGTTTTGTTTTCATTGATCTCCCGGAACAGTGCATCCATTTTTTCAACATAATCCAGGGAATCATCAATATAAAAAGTTAACTGTGGCATACTGCGCAACTGGTTTCTGATAGCACTTACAAGGTCACGCTTAATTTCCCAAGCCTTGTCTTCGATCATTTTCATTGCAGCCTGTTGGTCAGCAACCTGATAAAAGCTCAGATATATTCTTGTTTCAAACAGATCGGGCGTAATCTTTACCGATGAGATGGAAACCATGCCGCCCTGGATCATATTGAGTCCGAGTTTCTGAAAAACCTTGTTCAATTCTGCAAGCAACAAGGCACTTACCTGCTTCTGTCGTTTACCTTCTTTCATATTCATTGACTATTTCAGTGTAAATTTACGGGTTTAGCCAGCATCCGGATAAAATGGATCCGGCGAATAACCAGCGAAGCGAATTCACCGGGTCATTAAAAGAAACATGCCCGATGCAAAATCAGATCAGGGATGAAAAGATTTTCGACTATTCTCAAATACCTGCAGGACCAGAAGCGATACGTATTCCTGTATTTCATGCTGAACCTGCTGTCCGTTTTGTTTTCACTGGTTTCTCTTGGCATGCTCGTGCCTTTCATGCAGTTGTTGTTTGGAAAAGAAAAGATTGCAGAAACAGCACCGCAGGTTTCCTTTTCGGCAGCCAGCGTGCTGAATTACATTAAATATATCCTGGGTATCCTGATCCGGGAACATGGTGCGACATATGCGCTCGCCGCCATTTCTATTATCATCATCCTATCCATTTTCCTCAAAAACTTTTTTCTCTATCTGTCTTTCAGGGTATTGGGGCCACTGCGCAACCGCGTACTCACAAGACTTCGGGCCGATCTCTACACGAAGATCCTTGAACTTCCGCTCGGATTTTTTACCGAATAGCGGAAGGGTGACCTGATCAGCAGGATGAGCAATGATATCAATGAAATTGAATGGAGTGTGATCAGCATGCTCGAGGGCCTGTTCCGCGAACCGGTAACCATCCTGGTCATTCTCTTTACGCTGATATTTCTGAGCCCGCCATTATCCCTATTCCTGTTGGTACTGTTGCCTCTCACCGGTTTCATCATTGGCCGCGTGAGCCGGTCGCTAAAAAAACAGTCCGGTATTGCGCAGGATCAATTGGGCACGCTGATCTCGATCCTCGATGAAACATTGGGTGGCCTCCGCGTAATTAAAGCCTTTAATGCAGAAAAGTTTTTACAATCCAAATTTTTTAAAGTCAATAATTACCTGAATCATATTCGCAATAAGATGATCTTCCGCCGGGATATGGCTTCACCGCTCTCTGAATTATTAGGTGTGATTGTATTATGCTGTATTCTTTTTTTCGGCGGACAGATGATTCTGACCCATAAATTCGCCCTGCAGCCGGAAGGATTTATTACCTATATCGCCATTTTCACACAAATCATCAATCCCTCCAAAACATTATCTACTTCTTTTTATAATGCGCAGCGCGGAACCGCAGCTATCAGGCGAAT
>PLEB01000045.1 GCA_003136915.1 Chitinophagaceae bacterium | reverse complement strand
GCCTGCATCAATTTTATGAACCTCGCTACGGCGCGTGCTACAGATCGTTCCAAAGAAGTGGGACTGAGAAAAGTATTGGGCGCTGTGCGCAGGCAGCTAGCCTGGCAATTTATTTTTGAATCGCTTTTATTTGCAGTAGTCGCATCTGCCCTTGCAGTTTTCTTATTGCAGGCGGTGATGCCAGCTTATACCGCTTTTCTTGGTTATAGTTTGCCTTCTTACTGGACAAACCCGTTATTATATATTTTTCTCGGCAGTGTTATTGTCGTTGTTGGCGTGCTGGCAGGCAGCTATCCGGCGCTCCTGCTTTCTTCTTTCTCACCAATTGATTCATTAAAAGGCAAATTAAAGCTGGGAAAAAATGGTGCATTTTTCAGGAAAGCATTAGTTGTTTTTCAATTCGCCATATCGGTATTACTCATTGTTAGCGTAACAATTGTGATGAAACAAATGCATTATGTGCGCACTACCGATTTGGGCTTTAACAAAGAACAATCCATGATTGTAAGACTCGATAATGGTAAGATATGGGACAATAAAATAAACTTCAAAAATCAATTGCAGTCCGACCCGGCTGTGTCAAGCGTCTCTTTAATGACGGGTGAGCCGGGAGGTTTTTATGATACTTATGGTTTTGAAGCCCAAAGTAAACCTGGTGAAAAATTGATGCTGAATACCGAGTTTGCCGATTTTGAATATGTGAAGACACTTGGATTAAAAATAATTGCCGGGAGAGATTTTTCACCGCAGTTCCCGACAGATTCAACCAACTCAGTGATCATTAATCACGCTGCGGCAACAATGCTTGGTTACACGCCTCAACAGGCTATTGGCAAGTGGGTAAAAAATATATCGCACGATAGTTTGCGCAGAACAATCGTTGGTGTAATAGAAGACTACCATTTCACTTCACTGAAGCAGGCAATAGGGCCATTAGTTGTATCAACTAAAAAAGANNATTGGCCGAATCAAAAAAATATATGTTGCCAATGCCCCTGAGTTTCCATTCGAATATAATTTTCTTGACGAGAAATTTGATACGCTGTACAAATCAGAAATCAAACAAGAATCTCTCCTGAGTGTGTTTTCTGCAATTGCAATCGCCATTGCATGCCTTGGTTTGTTCGGACTTGCATCATATACTGCATTAAAGCGAACAAAAGAAATCGGCGTAAGAAAAGTACTTGGCTCCTCCGTTCAAAACATCGTGCTGCTCTTGTCGAGCGACTTATTAAAGCCAGTTTTACTTGGAACAATAATTGTCATACCCGTCGCTTACTATATTATGGAGAATTGGTTGCAGGGTTTTGCTTATCGAACAACTATTCATTGGTGGCTATTTGCAATGGCGGCTTTAGTTGCTGTATTCATTGCATTGCTTACCGTAATTTTGCAGGCGGTAAAAGCAGCCATGGCAAACCCGGTGAAAAGCCTGAGAACGGAATAGTGTTTATCCATATTGGAATTTCAATTTACCCCCCTTAAATATGGGAAGAGGTTCCCAGGTTATTTGCATGCTATTTCCTGATAAGAATGAGAAAAGAGAGCAGAAGTAGTTTTTTGAAGTGCTGATAAAAATAATATTTAAATGTCTAAATTGCAGCATAAATAAACAAAATCAAATAGCAATCATGAAAAAGACTATTTTATTAATGGCTGCCGCTTTGTTCAGCTTCGGTGTATTCGCACAAACTACCTGGACCAATGACAAGATGCACTCTAAAATTGGGTTTACTATAACGCACTTAATGGTATCCGACGTGGATGGCATATTCAAAGATTTTACCTGCACCATTGTAGCAAGTAAACCTGATTTCAGCGACGCCAAATTTCAGTTAACGGTAAATACCGCTTCTGTAAATACAGATGTTGATTACCGCGATAACGATCTGAAGGGGGCTAACTATTTCGACGCTGCTAAATTCCCAACCATGACATTTGCCAGTACCTCAATTACTCCGGTTTCTACAAATCATTATAAATTAAGCGGTGACCTTACGCTGCACGGTGTCACCAAACCCGTTACTATGGATCTTTGGTACCGCGGTACTGTCACCAACCCTATGAGTAAAAAGGACGATGCAGGATTTAAGCTGACTGGTGTAATCAAAAGATCTGATTTTGCTTTTGCCCCACAGGCCGGATCTGCTATGTTAAGCGACGAAGTTACCATTACCGCTAATGGCGAGTTTGCTAAAGCAAATTAAACTAAAAATAAAAGTGAAAGTTGGAAACTTTAAATATGGAAACAGGCCAGCGTGCCAGCATAGCCATCAAGACAAGCTGGATCCTTTTTGTACTAAATTTTTCATCTTAATTTCCTTATTGAGTTTTCTTTAACCGCTCACCTTCGGCATCAAACATAGCCATCAAGCTCCCGGTAACGTGGTCGCCATCTTTTTTGTTCATCACAAGATTCACATCATATCCCTGCGCTGTGAAGTAGACCGTGGCCGAAGTGTCTGTCAGTTCCACCTTAGAGATTTTAGAAATTTCTGTCCCGGCTGTATCCTGCACGACACCTGTTATAGAATCATTTCTATTCTCCAGCAGAAAGATCATCCGGGCATCACCATTCGGCGTGCCCTTTACCAGCACACTCCAGGTGCCTTTAAAATAATCCGCACCAGATTTTGACTGTGCAAACATTTTTGTTGAGAGTAGCAGCAAGAAGAACGCTGCGGACAAGAACCCTACTTTTTTCATGTTTTAAGTTATTTGTTTCGTGTTATTTAAAATTCAAGGCATATATTTTCTTGCGCTGCAGGCACAGTAGTCCCGCTTTGATGTATAATTTTGCCAGCATAACATTAATTTACCGAATAGCTAACAAACGCAAATTTCCGGCTGTCGGGACTCCACGAGGGAGTGTTGATAGTTCCCGCCCCGCCATAAAACACAGGTGTAATATCCTTAACAGCCTTGGTTTTTGGGTTCATCAAACGCAGTTTAACGTTTTTACCAAACGGGTGATTTTGTTTCTCATCAGTAGTATATGCGATATATGCAACCCACTTATTATCCGGTGAAGGGTGGGGAAACCAATTGGCATTTTCATCAAAGGTCATTTGTTCCTGTTGCGAACCGTCAGTGTGCATCCGCCAAATCTGCATACGGCCGCTACGGTATGAATGGAAATATATATACTTGCCGTCGCGTGAATAATCGGGGCCATCATCCAGCCCTTGGGCGTCAGTTAGCCTTTTAGCTGCGCCCCCTTCCACTGGTATTGTGTAAACATCAAGGTTGGTATAGTCTCCTCCGCAATATGCTATCGTCTTGCCATCAGGGCTCCATCCGTGCCAAAAAGAAAGATCCTGAGAGGTTATTTTCTTCGGCTGTCCGCCTGTAGCAGGCACGATATACATAGAAAATTTATAATGTTTTTGCGAAGGGGTGCTCATATCGAAACTGGTTATTGCTATCCATCTACCGTCCGGTGAAAGCCCGTGGTCGTCCATAATTTGATTAATTGACCCTGTGTTTATTTCAGTGAGCTGTTTATCAGCCAGACCCAACTTATAAATTTTGCCGTTGAAGTTTAAAACTAGGTAATTGTCAGGATGCCAATTGGGGGCTTCGTAACGTCCTTCGGCAATTAATATAGTGTCAATTTTTCCTGTTTTTATATCAATAGTTTGAATATAACTCGTCGTATCGTGTTTGTTTTGTGCGATTGAGGAAATAGAAAAGAATATACAAAAAAACACAGGGATGGCTGATTTTAAAAACGGCAAAGAAACCGTGCATTGAATTGATTTTTTCATAACTGAAAATGTTTTGTGTTATAATAATGTGATTATCGTTTACTACTTGCCTAAACAGCTACAACTTTTTCAATCAGCTTTTTTGTAGCAAGCACACCTGCATCATCGTCTAAATATTTATCGTTCTTAGTGTACATTTTTATCAAGCCACCCTCGTATTCAATGCTCACACAGCCCTTAAACACTGAATCCCTAATGATTTTGAACATTCTGTAGAAATCCGTTTCGGTGTCGTTGCCGCTGGCATCAAACAAGTGGGTTTTGGCGTGCACGCCTTTGGCGAAGGGCATTAACTCGGAAATGCCTTTGTATCGGTCGTATTCCTCGAGGCATTTGGTTTTCATATAACCGGCTATATCGTTTGTTTCGGGCTTGGTGCGGTTGATGCAAAAGTTGCCGAAATCGGCCAGGGTACCGCAATGACTGCTGTTCACCTGTTTCATAACCCCGGCCAGCCAGGCCGCGTTGCAGGAGATGCCTATGTGATTTTCGACGATAACGTCGATATTTTGCTTTTTCCCGTATTCCAGCAGGCGCCCTAAACTGTCAACCGAAGCTTTGGCTACATCATCGGGATTACCTTCGCCGTCCATATTAACTCTGATCATGGGGCAGCCTAAAGTTGCGGCTGCATCTATCCATTGATAATGGCTTTCGACCTGTTTGAGGCGTAATTTTTCATCAAGATTACCAAGCGAACCAGGTACACCCACCAGGTCCACCATGATACGCAAATTATAGCTGTCATTGTCTGCTGCACGTTTTTTCAACTCGGCCAAATAGGTTTGGTCCGTTGCCTTGTCAGCAAAAAACATAGAACAATAATCCAGGCCGGTTATTCCCAGTTCTTTCGATTTGGCCGCAAAATCAAGCGGGTCAAGTTTTTTTGTCCAAAATTGGCTGGCAAATGAAAACTGCGAGATAGCCAGTCTAACGAACAGGTCCTTTTTTTCTTCTGCACGCAGCAGTTGCGGAAAACTTGCTGCCAGTCCAACGCCGGCGGCGCCAATGGCGGTGTTTTTAATGAATGTTCGTCGGTAAAGCTTTGTCATTCGGATGATATAATTTGTTATTTAGTAAATTTAACTAAATAAAGATAGGAACATTTTTTTCATTTAGTGAAATTTACTAATTAAATTTTATCAACACTATTGTTTCTATATCTTTAGCCCATGGAAACCGAAGCTGAATTAAGAGAATTTTTACTGAACGGGCACCTGCATTATGTGCCGCATGTGTCGTTGGATTGTGCCATATTCGGTTATCATGAGCAACAGCTTAAGCTTTTATTGATTAAATATAAAGCCATAGACGGGTGGTGCCTGCCTGGCGGCTACATTAAGCGCACAGAAAAGCTTGTTGATGCAGCTAACCGGAATGTGAAGGAGCGGACGGGTATCGATAACCTTTTTTTGCAGCAATTCAAAACTTTTGGCGATCCCGACCGAGGAAGGATCAGCCATTTTGATGAGGGGCGGTGGTCTGAGGCAGCTGGTGTACGGATTGAAAAGAATAATTGGTTGATGGATCAGACTATCTCCATCGGCTTTTATGCCA
>PLEB01000227.1 GCA_003136915.1 Chitinophagaceae bacterium | reverse complement strand
TGGATTTCAGGTATTTCGTATTCCATGCAGAGATAAAGTTTCTCAAGCGTATTCAGTTTCATATGCGGACAATCATTGCAGGCACAATTTGTTTCCGGAGGTCCCGGAATAAAAACTTTTTCAGGAGAAGACAGTTTCATCTGGTGTATAATGCCGGATTCCGTTCCCACTATAAATTCCTTTGCCGGATCCGTTATTGTAAATTTCAATAGAGCCGTTGTTGATCCTATAAAATCAGCCATCCGCAGAACTGCTTCCTCGCATTCAGGATGAGCAATGAACTTTGCCTGTGGATGCCTTGCTTTCAGCCCGGTAATTTTCTGAACACTAAAAATCTCATGAACCATGCAGGCGCCATTCCATAACAACATTTCCCTGCCTGTTTTTCTTTTCAGAAAAGCGCCGAGATTTTTATCAGGCGCGAAAATGATCTTTTGGTCCTCCGGCAGGCTTTCTATGATCTTCTGTGCATTGGAAGATGTACAGATAATATCACTCAACGCTTTAATTTCCGCGGAACAATTGATATAAGAAATAACCAGGTGATCGGGATATTTTTCCCTGAAGGTCCTGAATAAAGGCGCCGGTGCAGAATCTGCAAGTGAGCATCCGGCATTTAAGTCCGGCAGCAAAACTTTTTTATTCGGATTCAGGATCTTTGCTGTTTCAGCCATAAAATGAACTCCGGCAAAAACAATAATATCCGCCTTGGTTCTTGCAGCTTCCTGAGCAAGCCCAAGGCTATCTCCGATAAAATCAGCCACATCCTGAATATCCGCATCCTGATAATAATGCGCCAGGAGTACCGCATTCTTTTCTTTCTTCAGGCGGGCAATTTCCTCAAACAGATCCAGCTCGGGACCAATGGATATATCCAGAAAACCTTTCCGGCTCACTTCCATTCTTGCCTGATCTGTGTTGATAACTGCCATAATATATAATAATACATTATTTATTTAAATAGAACTATTACTACTATAAGTCTGAATTAGTGGATAAGCCCAATAGTTTTATATTGTTTTTCATATAATATTTAATTTTCCACGCCTATTAACATCGAGTCAACACACGCCAATGCCCTCTGGGTGGCCCTTTCCGCTTCATTCACAAACCATCAGCCAATCTACGGTCTAGATAACTATTTAATAACACCCGACGCTTAAAAAACGGTACAACCTGCCATTTGTTCACCGGGAAGAAAAAGCAAGCCCCGAAAATAAAATCTACAAGCATTCCTTTCACAGAAAACGGAATCAAAGACCAGGGTTTTCCACGAGAATAAGGGTTTATTAACGTATGGTTGTTGGAATGAGTTCCACTCTTTCGGGTTTGTTTCACGGCAGTAATGTTAAATATGCCGGGATCTGGCAACGATAATGCAAACGAGTGCGCCAGAATGAGCGTGGCAGTGCTTTTCCCTGTTTCCCACAATTTGTTCATAAGCATTTTTCAACTATTTTTGCAATCCTTTTAAAAGCCCCGCAAATAAAATTATGTCAATAATTCAGCAGATCAGAGAAAGAGCGGCCTGGCTGGTTTTCGGACTTATAGCTGTGAGCCTGATCGGATTTCTTCTAATGGACTCCTCGGTAAGCGCAAGCCGGATGGGAGGCTCCACTTCAGGGGATGTGGGGTCTGTGAATGGAGAGAAGCTGGATTATCCGGTGTTTGAGAAACAGATAGCGGACCAGGAAGACCGTTACAAGAACCAGGGATATTCGGTAAACGAAATGATGCAGCAGAATATACGGGAAGAGGTATGGAAGCAGTTTAAAGAAGACGCAGTGCTGAAAACGGAATACCAGAAACTGGGGCTTGAGGTAAGTGATAAGGAGCTGAATGATATGCTGGTAGGGGCCAACGCTGTAGCCGAGATAAAAAGAGCTTTTACTGATCCGAATACGGGCATCTTTGATCCCCAGCAGGCAGCGGCCAAGATCAACCAGCTGAGGTCAATATATAACGGCTCCCGAAAATCTGATCAGAATTATGCCCTGGCCCAAAACTTTTTTGAACAGGTTCTACCACAATTTATAAAACTCAGGCTCAAGGAAAAATATATTTCCTTATTGTCGAACAGCTCATATATCCCTAAGTGGATGATTGAAAAAGCAAATGCCGACAATAGCCAGGTAGCTTCGGTATCCTATGTAAATATTCCCTATCAGACCATTCCGGATAGTTCAATTAAGGTGTCTGACGAGGAAATAGAAACCTATCTGAATAAACACGTGGATCAATATGAGCAGGAAGAATCACGCAGCATCCGCTATGTGACGTTCAGTGCGGCCCCTACTGCAGGAGACAGCAGCTCTATTAAACAACAGGTCGAAAATCTCAGGCAGGAATTCGGCACAACCACTGATATGGAAGGATTTTTGGCCCGCAACGCATCCGAAATTAATTACAAGGACGCCTACACACCAAAATCCAAGATAACCGGACCTAAGAAAGACTCGCTTATCCTGCTGCCCAAGGGATCGTTAATAGGCCCCTATCTGGATGGGCCTAATTTCGTAATGGCCCGCATCCTGGATATCAAAACCCTGCCTGATTCAGTAAAAGGCCGCCATGTCCTGGTTGCCACAGTAGATCTGAAAACAAATCAGCCCAAGCTGGATGATACCACCGCGAAGAAAAGAATAGACAGTATAAAGACTCTGATTGATAATGGGGCAAAATTTGATAGTGTTGCTTTTCATTTATCAGACGATGAAGGAACCCGCCTGAAAGGCGGCGACCTGGGCTATTTTGCGCAGGGGCAGATGGTGAAGGAGTTTAATGACTTTGCATTTACCGGAAAAGTGGGGGAAAAGAAAATATTAAAGACCCAGTATGGATATCATTATGTAGAGATCGAGGACCAGAAGAGTTTTGAGCCGGCCTACAAGATTTCTTATTTCGCCCGAAAAATCGAGCAGAGTCAGGAGACCGACGAGAACGCATCCGGTCTGGCCAGCCAGTTTGCCGGGGAAAGCAGAAATCAGGCAGCATTTGATGAAAACGCGAAAAAAGCAAATTTGCCAAAGATCCCTGCGGAGGGTATTCACCCGGTTGATTATTCAATCCCGGGATTAGGATTGGGCCGCACTTTGGTTCGCTGGATCTTTGATGCAAAACTGGGTGATGTTTCAGAATCCTTTGCCGTGGGAGATAAATATGTGGTGGCGATTCTTACCGAGATAAATAAGAAAGGCACAATGCCTGTGTCGAAAGCACGACCCATCATCGAGCCTATCATCAGAAATCAGAAAAAAGCAGCCGAGATCACTAAGAAAATCGGATCCGCGACTTCGCTGGAAGCGGTTGCCTCTCTATCCGGACAAACAGTTAATAAAGCAGATAGTCTGGTTTTCTCTTCACCTTATATTCCCAATGTTGGCCCTGAACCCAAAGTGGTTGGGTATGCATTTGACAAAGAGCTTTCCGGCCAGCCTATTTCTTCTCCGGTCGGCGGCAACGAGGGTGTATTTGTCCTGAAGGTGAACCAGGTAAGTGCCAAGGCAAATTATAACGGAGATATTGACCAGATGCGCCAGTCAATGCTGCAATCCCAGGAATCCATTATCCAGCGTGCTGCAACAGAAGCCCTGGAGAAAAATGCGAAAATAAAAGACAACCGGGCTAAATTCCTCTGATTTCCTGACGGGCAGCGCCCAAGGCAAAACGCTCTTCCACGGCTTTCCTGATCCGCGATTTTCCTGCTTACCTTTGTAAATGATAAGGATTGATCATGCAAGAAGAAATTGTAAATAAAGTAAGTCAAAGCGCCCTGCTGACGATTGATCTGGAAAAATATTTTCCTGAGGAAGGGATTACCATGTTCGATCTCAAGCCTTTTCTTTTTATGGAACTGATATTGAAAGAAAAAGATTTCCGGACGGCACTTCAAAATATGGACTGGAACCAATATAAGGACCAGCTCGTGGGCGTGTATTGTTCTGCCGATGCGGTTATCCCCGTCTGGGCCTATATGCTGGTTGCAAGCTATCTTGAACCCCTTGCCAAAGAAGTATTCCAGGGAAACGAGGAGCAGGTTATCCGGCAGTTATTATTAAAAAGGATTAATTCTATAGATCCGCAGGAATATAAAGATAAAAGGGTGGTGGTTAAAGGATGCGGGGAAAAGCCAATCGGAGAATTTGCCTATCTTGAAATTACGAAGTTGCTCCGGCCGGTGGTAAAAAGTATTATGTATGGAGAACCCTGCAGTACGGTCCCCATCTACAAAAGCAAATAAGTCTTGCTACAAGAGGCTTCCTCTCAAAATAATTACGGCTACGGAAAAATAAATGATCAGACCGGTCACGTCAACCAGGGTTGCCACAAAAGGTGCAGATGATGCGGCCGGATCTGCACCCAGCTTTTTCAAAATAATAGGCAACATCGAACCCGATATCGTTCCCCACATTACCACACCCAGCAGGGAAAATGAAACAGTTAAAGCTACTTTGAGCCAATGCTCGCCGTAATTATAAAAGTGAAATTTTTGCCATAAGGCGATACGTAAAAAACCAACACTGCCCAGAATGGAGCCAAGCACAAAACCCGACATCAGTTCTTTTCGCATGACATAGAACCAGTCCCGGAATTTAATTTCCCCAAGGGCCATGGACCGGATGATAATAGAAGAAGCCTGGGATCCGGAGTTTCCGCCGCTGGAAATAATAAGTGGAATGAATAGGGCCAGCACCACAGCTTTGCTGATTTCTCCTTCAAAGAATCCCATGGCCGTAGCCGTGAGCATTTCCCCTAAGAAAAGAATTACGAGCCATCCTGCGCGCTTCTTTACCAGGTTGCGAAAGGAAATAGAAGTATAGGCTTCGTCCAATGCTTCGGAACCCCCGATCCGCTGGATCTCGCGGGTATTTTCCTTTTCCGCCAGTCGCAAAACATCATCCGCGGTAACTACGCCGAGCAGTACACCGGTTTCATTTACAACGGGCAATGCAAAACGGCTGTTATTCTTAAATATCGAAATGGTTTCGTTCTGTTCATCGTTTACTGATAGTGCAAGGAATTGATGGTCCATCAGTTTTTCCACGGACATGGTCGGATCTACAATTAAAAATTCTTTCAGATTGATATCATCAATCAATATGCCATTGTCATCAATCACAAACAGGAAGTTCAAGACATCGGTTGCCTGTCCCAGTTGCCGGATCATATCCAGCACTTCGCTCACCGTATTGTTGGCATGGATGGCGATGTAATCAGGCGTCATCAGCCGGCCTACGGATCCTTCCGGGTAGCCCAGCAGTTTAAGTGTTTCCGCCCTGGTTTCGGGGGCAAGCACTTTTAATAATTCCTTGACGGCGCCGCCGGGAAGCATGCCCAGGAAGGCTGTACGGTCGTCGGGCTGCAATGCATTTAGTAATTCGGCTGCTTTTTCATCGGGCAGGGAATTTATAATGATTTCCTGCTTTTTGCGGCGGATGAATTTGAAAACACGTGCCGCATGCTTAACATCCAGGTGCTGAAATAATTTTCCCGCCCAATTAGTATACCGGTTGGTAAAATCTATAATATCTCTCGAAGAAAGTTTGTTGAGTTTTACAAATTCAGTAAGGCGATTATTCTGCAGCAGGTTTTTTATATCCTTCAGATTCGGCATATCCCGGGTTTAATGATTTACAAATTTCTCTTTTAACGTAGGTGGGAAAAGAATGTTTTTTATTTCAAAAATATTAGCAGATAATAATTTCTCCCTGCTCATTCCCGGAATTGCTTCCGACGATAGCATGCGTTCCGGATCCGTGTACAAACCAGCAAAGTTTCCTCTCCGCATGATCCATTTTTTCAATGATGGATTTCCAGGGCTCA
The DNA here is from genome assembly GCA_003136915.1 of Chitinophagaceae bacterium. Classification (GTDB taxonomy): domain Bacteria; phylum Bacteroidota; class Bacteroidia; order Chitinophagales; family Chitinophagaceae; genus Puia. The sequence continues at coordinate 5,911 of PLEB01000227.1, read as the reverse complement.
TGCTTTCCTTCGCAAAATGCCTTTCCCCCCGCACCGGCCTCAGTTTCCGTGATGGGGATCCCCGATCGCTGCAAAGCGTTCCTGACAGCCGGGATCCCGTCCGGATCGCCGGTTATAAATAACGGAACCCTTTCTTTTGGCGTTGCAGGTTTTTTTTGAAAGGCAACAGCGGCCGCAGCAAACTGCTTCCGGATTGCAACAGCCAGTCCCAGAAAAAAAAGCTTTATTGCGCTGCCGGGACCCTGGATATGTTTTTTCATAAATTGATTCATGGCCAGGTAAAACTGATGTATATATCTCAAATCCTTCCGTGTACTTTCTCCTTTAAAATGAATGATGGTGGTAGAGGCCAGGTAGAAGTTTTGAAAACCAGCTTTCGCGATCCGGTAACTGAGATCAATATCTTCTGCGTACATGAAAAATTGTTCGTCGAATCCGCCCGCTTTTTCAATTGCCTCTTTGCGCACCATCATAAAGGCGCCTGATAAGATCCCGACCGGGCCATTTGCGTGCTGATCCAGCTGGCCTTCATAGTAGGCGGCAAAAAACCGTGAGGATGGAAAGCAGGCCGCCAGCCCGGTCATTTTAAAAAAAGCAACGCCTGGAGAAGGAAATCCGCGCTTGGATTCTTTTAAGAAATTGCCACGGCCATCGATCATTCTTACGCCGACGGCCCCCGCATTTTCATGATTCTGGAAAAAGGAAAGGCATTGAGCCAGGCTGTCCTCTGCTACGATCGTGTCGGGGTTTAGGAATAAAATAAACTCTCCGGAACTCCTGGATAGCCCCAGGTTATTCGCTTTTGAGAATCCTGCGTTTACAGGATTTAAAATAAATTGAACTCCGGGGAATAAGGGCTTCAGAAAATCCAGGCTTCCATCCGTTGAGGCGTTGTCCACAACAAATACCTCCGTCTTTCCCCTGAGAAATTCGCTCTGATCAATGGCCTTTTTTACCGAGGAAAGACACTGCTCCAGAAAATATTTAACATTGTAATTGACGATGACAACAGAGAGGATCATCAGAAATAAACATTAGCGCGAAGTACGATTTTTTCGGGTACCCGGCAAAATACATCCCTTTCCAGGGCTCCCATCCCTTTATTATCTTTGCGGCATGCTAAAACAGACCCTGATCAAAGCCGCAGAAGCAGCGGGAAAAATAATTCAGCACTACTATGGTACCCATTTCAAGATTTCAAATAAAGAAGGCGTAAATAACCTGGTTACAGAAGCAGATCATGCCGCTGAAAAAGAAATAATGGGAATCATCCGGGCGGAATTTCCGGATCATTATATCCTGAGTGAAGAGTCAGGAAGCATGCCCTCCGGTTCGAGGTACAAGTGGATCATTGATCCGCTTGACGGAACGGTTAATTTTGCACATAAGCTACCGCTATGCTGCGTTTCCATCGGCATTGAGGAGGATGGCAAAATGTTGATGGGCGCCGTGTATAATCCCTTTTTCAATGAATTTTATTTTGCCCAAAGAGGTTATGGAGCAACGCTGAATGACCAGCTAATCCACGTGTCTGAAGAAACAGAGGTATTGAAAGCCTGCCTGGTTACCGGTTTTCCGTATACTTACCTGGATCAGCCGAACGGACCGCTCGAGGTATTTGGACGCCTGGTCAAAAAAGGAGTTCCTGTTCGCCGCCTGGGTTCCGCCGCCATGGATCTTTGTTGGGTGGCTGCCGGACGGTTTGACGGCTTCTATGAACACAAACTGTATGCCTGGGATAGTGCTGCAGGATTTTTAATCGTGGAGGAAGCTGGCGGAAGGGTTTCTGATTTTTCCGGAACAGCTTATTCGCCGTACAAACCATCTATTGTTGCAACGAATGGAAAGATCCATGATGAGTTGTTGAAATGGATCGATGGAAGTTTTATGCTTAACGCTGAATGCTAAACGCTTAACGCAAGCCGCGCGCAACGGTCAGACTTCAGCGGAAAATTACCACTATGGATGCACGAACGGAAATCTCCTCACTGGGAGAATTTGGCTTAATAGACCACCTCACACGCAATATTGAACTGAGGAATGCCTCCACCATCCTTGGCGTTGGAGATGATGCTGCTGTAATAGATCATTTTGGCAAACAAACAGTGCTGAGCACCGACCTGCTTATCGAAAATATTCATTTCGATCTCATGTATACGCCGCTAAGGCACCTTGGGTATAAATCCGTGGTGGTCAACCTGAGTGATATTTATGCAATGAATGCGAACCCAACACAGATCCTGGTATCCCTCGGGTTCAGCAACCGGTTTAGCGTGGAGGCCATCGATGAGTTTTATGAAGGGATCTATGCGGCCTGCGATAAATATGGAGTTGACCTTGTGGGCGGTGATACTTCTTCATCTGGAAAAGGTTTTATTATTTCCATCACTGCCATAGGAGAAGTGCGCCCGGATAAATTTGTTCAAAGAAGCACCGCCGGGAAGGGCGATCTGCTCTGCTGCAGCGGGGACCTTGGTGGGGCTTACCTGGGACTCGTATTTCTCGAAAGAGAAAAAAAGATCTTCCTGGAAAATCCGGAAATAAAACCCGATCTCGAGGATGAGAAATATGTAATCGGCCGGATGCTGAGACCAGAAGCTGCAAAAGAGATCATTGATTTTTTTGAGCAGGAAGGTATCGTTCCCAGCTCCATGATGGACATCAGCGATGGGCTTAGCTCTGAAATCCTGCATATATGCAAGGAAAGCGAACTCGGCTGCGTTATATACGAAGAGAAAATCCCGATAGCAGAAGAGACCCGGAAGGCTGCTTATAAATTTGAACTTGATCCCACCGCCTGCGCTTTGAGTGGCGGAGAAGATTATGAATTGTTGTTTACGGTTAAGCAGGCCGATTACGACAAATTGGTTTTAAATGAAAAGATTAGCGTGATCGGTTTTATGACAGCTCCGGAAGATGGCAAAAAGATCATCACAAAGGGCGGCAACACTTTTGATATTACAGCGCAGGGCTGGAATGCATTTACAATATGAATATTTTCCGTTCTCTTATGAAAACAAACCTGGTCCTGAAGAATACCCGGATCCCCCTTATTGCAGCCTGGGCGTTTGTTTCGTGCACCGCTTCCCGGAAGGAATATGATCCGGGAAGGAAATATTCTCCTGAAACCCTGAAGGCTGACTACCGGATATTCCGCGGAATATTGGAATCTGCTCATCCCAGTCTTTATTGGTACACGACCAGGGATAGTATGAATTATTATTTTAATGAAGGCTATGCGGCTTTGCACGATTCCATGACCGAGAACGGATTCAGGACCTGGCTGAGTTACGTGATCTCGAAGTTGAATTGTGGTCATACCAGCATAAGGCCGTCCAACGCATATATCAGGTACATGGATACGACTGAAGAAAAAACATTTCCATTTGCTATTAAATTCTGGTCCGATTCCATGGTGATCACCGCAAACCTCCGGAGACAAGATTCTATTTTCCGGAGAGGAACGGTTTTGAAAAGCATCAATGGATATGACACAAAGCAATTGACAGATACATTATTTAATTATATTACAACAGACGGCTACAGCCTTTCCGGTAAATATCAAACCTTAAGCTCGGGATTTACTTTTGCGAATTTGTTTAAGCATGTAATCGGACTGACGGATAGTTTTGATATTCACTACCTGGATGACCGGAACGTGGAGGAACAGGCTTATGTTAAGCCTTATGATTTCAAAGCGGATACACTTCACAAAGCNNAGAAGGACCATATAAACGATCTGGTGATAGATGTCCGTTCCAATGGCGGAGGAGATGCAGGCATTTCAACATTACTCACGAGGTATATTGCCGACCGGAAATTCAAATTGGCAGATTCACTTTATGCAGTGAGGGCCCCATCGCAATACAACCGTTATATAGAGAAAGAATTTTGGTACGATATTCTGGCACGGATCGTAACACACAAAGGGAAGGATGGTAAATATCATTTCAGGTATTTTGAAAAGCATATGTTTTCGCCCGTGACGCACAATCATTACGATGGGCAGGTTTATATTCTGATCGGAGGAAATTCTTTTTCCGCAACCACCTTGTTTGCCGGCGATCTGAAAGGACAGAAAAATGTGACCTTGATTGGGGAAGAAACCGGGGGCGGCTATTATGGAAATACTGCCTGGATCATTCAGGATGTAACTTTGCCGAATACCCTTGTACACTTCAGGCTGCCCCGTTTCCGGATGGTGATCGACAAAACCAGGACGAAGGATGGAAGAGGGATTATGCCGGACGTATGGTCACTGCCTACCACGGAAGCTATCCGGCGTGGTATAGATTTTAAGGCAATGAAGGCGAAGGAACTGATCGATCAACGCAAGCCGGTAAGTAATTAATCGCTCAATGAAGCTGTATGCTGAAGACGTTTTTAATCCTGGTTCTATTTTTTGCCTGTGGATTTATCAAAGCGCAGGATTCACTTTTGCAAGCGAGGCTGAAATCACTCAAAGGCGCAACCGCGCCATTTTCCCAATTGGCAAAAAAAGATTCTCTTTTCCTGATTTGTTTTTGGGCAACAACCTCTGATGAAAGTATAGCAGAACTCAATGCGATCAATGCCGATCTGGATAAATGGAAATCGGCGGTTCCGTTCAGGTTCATGGCCATTTCCATAGATGAGGGAAAGGATATACGGAAACTAAGACCAACCTACAACATGAATTCCTGGACCTTTGAACTCTATAACGATCTTTACGGCGACCTGAGAAGAGCCCTGCATTCCAATAATCTCCCGCAATCTATGGTCATTTTCAAAAATCAACTTATTTATCAGCAATCCGGCTGGACCTCCGGCAGTGAAAACTATCTTTTTCAAAAATTGCTATCGATTCATTCAGGAAGGCAATGATCCGGATGTAAAATATCAACAGCTTGTCATTTACGATGTATAATAACTTAATCGCTGCGTTTTGCGTTCAATGTATGATTTCTTTTAAAGTCAACGAGGCCCGGTCGATCAATAGGAAATCGGCTGGGGCTCCGATTGCTATTTTTCCGAGAACAGGATCTTTCAGCAGGGAAGCCTGGCAGGTGGAGCACATCTTCAATGCTTCAATCAGCGAAATGCCTGCTTTTTCAACGGCATTTTTCAAAGTGGATATCATCGTCATGCATGATCCGGAAAGTGTGCCGTCGGGCAGCGTATATCGGTCGCCCTGAAACACGTGATGGTAATAACCTTCTGTAATTTGGGTAACAGCGTCCGTGATGAAGAACAGACGGTCACCCAGGATTTGCTTACTCAGCCTGACCGAATCAAAAGCAACATGCACGCCATCGCAGATAATGCTGCTCATGACTTTTGAGTTCGCATACACGGCACCCACCATCCCGGGTGCCCTGCCCTGAAGAGGGGACATGGCATTGAAAAAATGCGTTACTACCGGAATGCCAAGCCCGAAAGCATGGCCGGCCTCAGTATAGCTGGCATTGCTGTGGCCCGCGGAAACCAGTACTCCCCGCTCCATCAGCAGCCGGATAATTTCATCGTCGCATTGTTCGGGAGCCAGGGTCATCATATTGAATACGCCACGGCCTTTCTCCAGGAATAACAGTACTTCTTCCCGTTTGGGTTTTTTAATGAACTTTTCAATGTGAGCCCCCTTTTTTACAGGATTGATATAGGGTCCTTCAAGGTGAATGCCTAACAAACCCTTTCTCCCTGAAGCCATATAGTTGCCGGCGACTTCAATTCCTTTTAGGAAGTTTTCCCTGGAGTTGGTCGCCATCGTAATCATAAAATGCGTACAGCCACCAGAAAGACAATACGAATAAGTCGCTTCCAGTGAGGCTATGTCCAGGGAATGAGAAAATAATTTTCCCAGTCCGCCATACAGTTGTAGGTCAATAAAACCAGGAGAAATCAGGCAATCCGCATTTTCTAAAATTTCGTATCC
>PLEB01000055.1 GCA_003136915.1 Chitinophagaceae bacterium | reverse complement strand
GAAGGCCTTGTTCTTCCACGACGATGAATTGTTTTTCATTATCCAGTTTCTGGTACTGATCGAGACGGCTTGATTTCCGCTGCCTGGTCCGAAGCATTATCTGCGAAGTCTTCACGCCGATGATCTCTCCCATGATGGTCTTGCAGGCCTCCAGCCATTGATCATGCAGCTCCTCTTCCATGTGGTGATTTCTGCGATATTCTGCCACATAGAGCCAGTCCCCATATATTTCTATCCGAAAAGGAAATTCAGGCAAATCATGATCATAGATGCGGTAACAACTTATCGATTGCCGCCTTGCGACCTTGCTGAGGTGACGAAAAACTTTGCCAAGCCGGTTGCGGAACATCAGGGCCTTGTCCTGCGAAATCATAGCCCGGCAAGATAGGAAGATTGGAAAATATTGTTTTAGAAATCGCGACGGATCCAGGTGTTCAGTGCAGCTCCATTCCAGGTACCCGGCACGATGATCCGGCGCAGACTATATAGCGGATCTATAGGATCCAGCTTGTCACTGAGCTGGAAAGCGGCCAGAAAGCCTCTCTTTTTCAGTTCTGGAATGGCTGCGGTATTCCATAGTCCAAATGGATAGGCAAAATAGTGTATAGTCTTTCCGGTAATGGCCTCCAATTGCCTTGTAGGTTTTTCCACCTGGGTGATCCAATCCTTACCTGCATATTTCTTTACACTGTGATGATCCCAGGTATGGGACCCTATAACGTTTCCTTCATCTGAAAGCTGCCGGACCTGTTCCCTGCTCATGTAGTGTGGTCGCCCTAATGATACAGTCATGATGAAAAAAACACCTTTGAATCCATATTTCTTCATTTCGGGATCGGCAACTGTAAACTGATCCAGGTCGGTATCATCGAAAGTGAGCATGATGGGTTTTGCAGGAAGACGCGATCCCGTAAGCAGATAGGCGTAAAGCTGGTCGGGAGAAATGCTATGATAACCGCTGTCTGCCAGCATCTTCATTTGGGCAGCAAATACTGCAGGCGGAACAATATAGGTTCTGGAGATTCTGGAGTCCGAAGGTTTCCAATCCCTGATCTGATGGTAGCAGAGCACAGGAATTTGCTTCTTATTCAGGATAATCCTTGAAGGTGGTAGTTTCAGGCTCTCAGATCCGGTTGCAACTTCAGACCTGGTTTCTATGGAGGTAGCCAGGAAAATGGAGGCTGATGGGTTAATTGCTTTAACAACCGGAACAGTCACGGAATGGCAGCCGGTGCAAAGCAGCAGAAGGCCGCTTAAAAGAGGTTTCATCGGGATGGATTTTCAGTTATTTAAACGCTTTTACCCCTTGCATTTATTGCGTTCGTGCATAAACTGTTTAGTGTAAATTGCAGGAATTCATACAAAAAAAATCTGCCATGCGCTGGATCTTACTCAGTCTCTTTTTTGGATTTTCGGTACCGTCTTTTTCCCAGGATCCTTACCTGTTCATAGGCACGTATACCAACGGTGCAAGTAAGGGTATTTACGTTTACCGGTTTAATACCTCAACAGGAAGCGGTACAGAAATCAGCACGATCAAGGCGGATAATCCTTCTTATCTGGCCATTTCGCCTGACGGGAAGCATATTTACTCAGCCGATGAAAGTGAAGGCCCGGCAGGATCTGTGGGAGCTTATTCCTTTGATCCCCTTACCGGCAAACTGCTTCAGCTGAATATCCAATCCAGCATGGGAAACGGGACCTGTTATATTTCAGAAGACAAAACCCAGAAATGGGTGGTCGTTGCAAATTATGGTTCAGGAAACCTGACTGCTCTGCCTGTAAATTCCGATGGTTCCCTCGCACCCGCCGCACAAGTAATCCAGCATTCCGGCACAGGCATCAATAAAGAACGTCAGGAAAAAGCGCATGTCCACTCGACCATATTTTCTCCGGATGAAAAATTTTTGTACGTAGCCGACCTTGGAACTGACAAAGAGCATATTTATAAATTTGATCCACAACAGTCAGTTCCGTTATCTGAAGCGAATGATTCTTTTGTTTCAGTTACACCAGGGTCAGGTCCACGGCATATTGCTTTTCTTCCGAACGGTCCCTACCTCTATTTGATATCTGAAATGGCCGGCACCGTCGACGCATTTCATTGTGATAAAAAAACGGGTAAGCTGACAGAATTTCAACGCATACGTACAACAGCGGCAAGCTTTACCGGAGATCCCGGAAGCGCCGATATCCATATCCGCCCCGATGGGAAATTCCTGTACGCAAGCAATCGTGGAGTATCCAATACCCTGGCTGTTTTTGCAATTGAAAAAGATGGAAGGCTTACTGCTAAACAATTCATATCTGTAAATGGAAAGCATCCCAGAAATTTTGTGATAGACCCGACGGGTCATTTTTTACTTGTTGCCAATCGCGATACAGATAATATCGTAGTGTTCGCAATAGATCCGGCTAGTGGATTGCTTAAAGCAACAGGAAAAGAGTTGAAAGTGCCTAACCCGGTTTGCCTTAAGTTCCTCGTTCCTTAGCAGGTACTCATTGATTCTTAAAAATCAGAACTGAAAAATATATGTGGTGGGTCTATGCCATTCTTTCTGCAATTTTTGCTTCACTCACCGCTATTTTTGCGAAAATCGGAGTGAGCCACGTAAATTCAAATCTGGCCACTGCAATCCGGACCGTAATTATTTTGCTTGTAGCCTGGGGAATTGTTTTATTCCGGAATGAATATAAAGGGATGGCAACACTTTCAAAGCACAATCTATTTTTCCTTGTCATATCAGGAATCGCCACCGGGCTTTCCTGGATCTTCTATTTCAAAGCTTTACAATTGGGAAGGGTTTCGCAGGTTGCTCCGGTAGATAAGCTCAGCGTAGCGCTCACCATTTTGCTATCTGTTATTTTTCTGGGCGAAGCCCTGAGTTGGAAAACCGTCATCGGTGCATTGCTGATCATGGGTGGAACGATTGTGTTGATCGCGTAAAAGCCAATTTGAAAACTTCGCTTATTTCTATTCTAGGGTTGATCCGGTCGGTTCCAGATCCCGGATAATTCAGAGAGATTGTGAAAATAACTGAGGATCTCTTCCCAGTTGTTGACACGGTGGTGATTGGTGTAATGAATATTATGCGAAGCCGTAAACATGATCGGGATACCCGGAAAATGATCCAGGTTTTTCAGATGGTCATCTATTAGATAATCTGTATTGATAATTCGTTTATCACCACAAAAAACAATATTTCTCCAGGAAATAAATGGGAAATATTCTTCCAGCCAGGATTTCTTTTCAAACAAGGATTGTGGAAATTCCATGGCCGCTGAAACAATATACACATCGTATTCTTTTGTCAGCACAGCGAGCGCTTCCACGCTGCCGGGTATCACAGGTAACGTTCTGAAAAAACCGGGGAGGCGCACGTATCGCGGAACTGCGGTCTTGTCTGGAAATGCCTCATTTTCCGGCACCCCGAGAAGTGATTTTCTGTCTACTTTCCGGCCTGATTCATTTTCATAGTACCTGATGAAATGTGTTTCGGTATCAGCCAGCACGCCGTCCATATCAACCCCGATGCTAATCCGCTTTTTGTCTTTCTCCATAATATGCGATCCTTACAGGTACTTTTCGTGAATAACATTGATATGGTGTTTGTGATGCCCATATATCAGGTTAAGAAGCAAACGCACGGAGAGCTGGTTNNCTCAAATCCGGGCAAAGGCGTTGCATCACCCCGCGAAAACCGAAGAGCGCGGTACGCAAAAACACGCTCTGCATCGGCTAAATGAACCAGGATATCTTTTATCGTCCATTTCCCGGCAGCGTACGAATAGGTTAATTTCTCCGGGGGAATCTCATTCACCAGTTCTTCTGTATCCGCAAAAATATCCTGGAGATGGATCAGCAAATTTCCGTCATCTGGTACCTCATCGATATACCGCTGAAGAAAAGGGGGGCATTTCTCCTTGGATTTGTAAATCTTCTTGATCTCCACACACTTTGGTTTTAGATTTCAAATGTAAGAAACATCCGGCCGAAATCAGATCACCGTTTCCTGTCAGATAAATTAGTCTACTAATTTTGTAGACTAATTAATATGACTTAATATTGCCCTGGCGTTGGCCGGTCGTGTGGCCGAGTGGCGAGGCACGGGTCTGCAAAACCTTTAACGGCGGTTCGATTCCGTCCATGACCTCCGCTATAAGTTAGATTTGATGGCAGTCGTTACGGGGTATATTTCTATATACCCCTTTTCATTTCCGGTTCCCTCGCTCAAGGGAGCGGGTTTAGGAAGATCGGCAATCTAAAGTTCAGCATCAACTATCAAAATTCTTCTTTTATCAAATCGTAAAGGCGCTCGAACTTTTTAAATTGACGCTGGTAAACAAGATGAAGTTCCGGGGAAGGGCTAAAAATTTTTGATTTATTCTCCTCCCCTGCTGAGGGCAATTTCAATGCTTCCATACCTGTTTTCACGGCTCCCCAGGCAGCATTTTCTACGGTATCCGATATACAAACAGGCAGGTTAAATAGATCAGAAAGTATTTGGACCCAGAGATCGTTTTGTGCAAAACCACCCGTAACAAAGATGAGCCGAATATTCCTCTTTTCAATGATCGGTTTGCTGATTGCATACACACAATTGATTACGGCTTCCATGGAGGCACGAATTACATGGTGTTTAGTATGATTGACCGTTAACCCGAATAGAACGCCCTTAGCTGAAGCGTTCCAAACCGGCGCACGTTCTCCCAGTATATAGGGAAGAAAAACAAGTCCTTCACTTCCTGCTTTTATTGTACCGGCGAGCGCCAGAAAATCCGTCAATCCCGGAGTTGAATCGAAAAAATTTTCCCTGAGCCATTGAAGCACAATAGCTCCATTATTGCTTGCACCCCCAAGTAGATAATGATTTTCCTTGATGTAATAGCAAAAGCTCCGCATGGCCGGATCAGTTTCCGGTTTCCTGACGATCACACGCGCAGCACTGCTGGTACCGATAGTCACCACCAGGCCTCCATCCCTGCCCGGGGATGTTCCCAGGTTGGCCATCGCCCCGTCGCTGCCTCCAATAACAATCGCAACATTTTTTAATCGGGGATATAAGGCAGGAGATTTAAATATTTCATGAACCGGTACAATGCGCGAGAGCCGGTCCTCATGCAGCCTAACTTCTTTAAGTATATCCTGATCCCACTGCACCCGTTCCAGGCTCATCAGGCCCGTAGCGGAAGCGATGGAAGCATCCACGACATAGATTCCGAATAATTTAAAAAAAACATATTCCTTGATGCCGATGAACTTGAATGCGCTTTCAAAAAGAGAAGGATCATGTTCGCGCAGCCAAATCAGTTTACAAAACGGGGACATCGCATGAACAGGAACGCCGGTTCTATGGTAGAATCCGGATGCCCTGTTTTCCTTATGGAACCTGGATGCGATGGCGGCCGCACGGTTATCGGCCCAGATCAAACACCTGGAAACAGCCTTTCCACCATCATTTACAGCAATCAGGCTGTGCATGGCTGCGCTAAAACTGAGGAGTACTGGCGGAACGGGGTGAAAATGCTGAAGAACATTTTCCACACATTGAAAAAGCGATTTAACCATCTCTTCAGGATCCTGCTCACTCCAATTGGGATTAGGGTGAAACATTCCATAAGCAATGGCCTGTTCAAATAAAACTTTTCCATCTGCAGAAAAGGCAATTGCCTTCACAGAAGTGGTTCCTATATCAATTCCAATAAAATAATCCATTCAAATAATAAGCAGCCTCAAATATAATTACTTAGCATCTATGCAGGCACCGCCGCATTTTATAACCAGGAAAAAGTCCTTCAGATCCAAGCGCGGATGGGAGGTGGATTCGGATTAGGATCTGTTGTTGGCGGAACAGGTGTTGGTTCCACAGGAGATATTTCCGGCCTCGGCCTGGGTGATGGCTTTTCCGGACCCTGAGTTTGGGAATTGACGGGATGATTATTGGACATCGTATTATCTTTACCAGGAATGATTACATACTTCATGCCATGGATAAAGGTTCAGATTATTCATGAATTATTCTTTTCACCATGTACTTTAAAAATAAAACCGTCCTTATTACAGGCGCCAGTCGCGGCATTGGCAAAGCAATAGCCCTTAAACTGGCATCTGAAGGTGCTAATATTGTCATTGCGGCGAAATCCACATCCGAAGACGGCCGGCTGGGAGGGACTATTTTTGCCACGGCCAAGGAGGTGGAATCTGCGGGAGGAAAGGCCCTGCCTGTATTCTGTGATATCCGGGATGAACAACTCATCCGGGAAGTCATGGAAAAAACAGCTGATAAATTCGGGCCCCTGGATATACTGATCAACAATGCCTCGGCCATCAACCTTAGCAATACGGTTCAAATGGAGGCGAAACGGTTTGACCTGATATTTGATATCAACGTCCGGGGAACTTTTATGGTAACCAAATTGGCTCATCCCTTACTGAAAGCATCTGCCAATCCCCATATCCTCACTTTGTCCCCGCCCCTGGATATGAACATGAAATGGTTTAAACCGCATCTGGCATATACACTAACCAAATACAATATGACCCTGATGGCAAAAGCCTGGGCCGAGGAATTTAAAAATGAAGGGATAGCATCAAATACATTGTGGCCTGCCACCACCATTGCAACTGCTGCAGTAAGGAATTTACTGGGCGGCGAAGAACTCATCCGGCGCAGCCGCAAGCCGGAAATAATGGCGGATGCGGCTTTTTATATCCTCCAGAAGGATTCAGGAACCAATACAGGAAATACTTATCTCGATGAAGAAGTTCTCAGGGAAGCAGGTGTTACCAACCTGGATCACTATGCCATCACTCCCGGAGGAGTCTTGCAAAGGGATTTGTTTTTGTAATACAGATCTGTTTTTTTGAATATTCGCCACATTCATCAGCTTAAAAAATGAATTTAGAGCAGCTTTAATTTGCAAAAACTTNNTATAATGATGAACCAAACGAATCCTAAAGCACCCCGTTCTGCGTCTGTTATTCTTGCTTTCCTCACCGTATATATTGTTTGGGGATCAACTTATTTTTTCATCCGCCATGCCCTGAATGGTTTTCCACCGCTTGTGTTGGGTGCGGTTCGATTTATCACAGCAGGTCTGATCATGATGATATGGTCATTATTCAGAAAAGTTAGCCTTTTCGACCGGAGAGCTATAAAAGCAGCCGCCGTCAGCGGTTTTTTTATTTTGTTTATCGGCAACGGCATGGTGATCTGGATGGAACAATACATGAGCACGGCCTGGGTTGCTATTATCGTATCCGCAGCGCCCATCTGGTTTGTGATATTTGACAAACGCAACTGGAAAGAAAATTTCAGGAGTAAATCTATCATGGCCGGGCTGGCATTGGGAGTTTTGGGCATTTTCCTTTTGTTCGCCGGAAATATCTCCGCATCCCGGAATGCAAAGCCTAACTCCATTCAGAACCTGGCGTTGATTTCCCTGATCATCGGTTCCATGAGTTGGGTAATTGGTTCTTTATTTGCAAAGTACAGCAAACCGCAATTCCCGGCAACAGTCAATGCGACCTGGCAAATGCTTTTCGCAGGAATTTATTTTCTTGCAGGCGCATTTGTCAATAATGAATTCCATGGTTTTCAACTTGGCAACGTGTCTGCCGATGCCTGGGCTTCCCTATGGTATCTGATTATCTTCGGATCGATCATGGGATATGGTTGTTATGTATGGCTTTTGCAGGTAAGACCTCCGGCACAGGTAAGTACCTATGCTTACGTGAATCCTGTGGTTGCCGTTTTATTTGGCGTCTTCCTGGCATCGGAGCATATTAGTCTAATGCAAGTGACCGGTTTGCTGGTTGTTCTGCTAAGCGTGTTAATGATCAATCTGAAAAAGTATATTAAAAAACCTTTATTAGCTTGATCAGAGATCCTGTTTTGCATGATTAACAGTTTGATTACATGCTTAATGGAAAAAGAAAATCCTGGTTGAATCGCGGATGTATTAATTTTAGACTCTTCTAATTTTATGATGGAATATCAGCAAATAACCAGTTTATTAGGCAAGGAGAATGAAGATCTTTTCACACACACCTGTGAAAAAGTGCCAAAGACAGCCCTCCAGCTTCCATCTCCCCATTTCATTTCCGCAGTATGGGGAAATTCAAATCGAAACCTGCAAACGCTCAGGAGCCTGCAACAGCTTTTTGGAACCGGACGGCTCTCCGGTACGGGATACCTCTCCATACTTCCGGTTGATCAGGGCGTCGAACATAGCGCTGGCGCATCCTTTGCTAAAAATCCTATGTATTTCGACCCGGAAAATATTGTACGTCTGGCCCTCGAAGCCGGCTGCAATGCAGTTGCCAGCACATTTGGTATCCTCGGCGCAGTCGCGCGAAAATATGCACACCGGATTCCATTTATAGTAAAGATCAATCACAACGAACTCCTCACATACCCAAATAAGTTCGACCAGATCCTTTTTGGTTCTGTAAAAGATGCCTGGAACATGGGCGCAGCCGCTATTGGAGCGACTATCTATTTCGGGTCAGAAGAATCTGACCGGCAGATTACACAAATCGCCCTGGCCTTCGATGAAGCCCACCAGATGGGCATGGCAACCGTGCTCTGGTGTTATTTACGGAATAAGGCATTTGTAAAAGACGGAAAAGATTATCACGTTTCGGCGGATCTGACAGGACAGGCAAATTATCTCGGAGCAACCATACAGGCAGACATCCTGAAACAAAAATTACCAGAACTGAATGGAGGCTACAAAGCACTGAACATGGGTGAGAGTCATTATGGAAAACTCGATGAAAGAATGTACACCGAACTTTCTACCGACCACCCGATTGATCTCTGTCGCTACCAGGTGCTGAATGGCTTCGCCGGCCGAGCTGGCCTGATTAATTCCGGAGGCGCTTCGGAAGGCGACAAAGACCTGATGGAGGCGGTCCGCACTGCCGTCATAAACAAGAGGGCGGGTGGCACAGGCATGATATCGGGCAGAAAAGCTTTCCAAAGATCTTTCAAAGATGGCCTGCATTTGTTAAACAGCATTCAGGACGTTTACCTGGAAAAACAAATAACGGTTGCATGAACAAAAAAAAACTGCTTGCACCAACAACCATTTTCACGGATATCGGCGGAGTAATGCTTACTAACGGCTGGGACAGAGAAGGCCGGAGGAAAGCAATTAAGAAATTTAGTTTAGACCCGGTAGAAACTGAAGAAAGGCACCATCTCACTTTTGATACATATGAATCCGGAAAAATTTCTCTGGAGGAATACCTCAGGCGGCTTGTCTTCTACAAAAAAAGAAATTTTAGTCCCTCTGATTTCAGAAATTTCATGTTTGAACAGTCCCGGCCATTCCCCGACATGCTAAAGCTTATCCGCGGAATAAAGGAAAAGTACGGAATCAAGATCGCCGTGGTGAGCAATGAAGGCAGAGAACTGAACAATTACAGGATCGAGACTTTTAAACTTAATGAGTTTGTAGATTTTTTTATTTCATCCTGCTTTGTCCATTTCAGAAAACCGGACGCTGATATTTTTAAAATTGCTCTCGATATTGCGCAGGTCACACCTGAGAGAGTAATCTATATTGAGGACAGGCCAATGTTTGTCGAGGTGGCCGACAGCCTTGGAATTCGCGGCATCATTCACAAAGATTATCAAACGACCAGCAGGCTACTGGCTTCTTTTGGCTGGGAACTTTAATGTTTCGCCCCTTGTTCGTTCCCGTTTATCCTGGCGTGTATCGTTTCAATAACCTTTACCCGGTTAACCAATTAGCGCCAAAGAACAGTTTATTTAGATTGAATTCGGCACAACTATACAAAACTTCGGTAGTTTTGTTTTTATGGCTATTCGGACAGTCAATTATATTGTTCTGACAAAAGTCAATTCTGCAATTATTATTTTTTTGCTTTCCTGCATCCTTAATTCCTGCAACAATACCAGAAAGCCACTCACAGAAAAGGAATTCACTGATGTACAGGATAGTGTCCGAGTATTGACAACGCTGATCGCCAGGGATGTTTCCAGTGAGGGGCCGGCTGCGTGGCTTCGGTATTTTGAAAATTCGCCAGGCTTTTTTATGGCTTCAGATGGTCAGCTGGTATTTCCGAATAACGATTCTGCAACGAGTTTTATCAAAAACAAGCTGATCAAAAGCATGGATAAAATCGTACTCACCTGGAATGACATGCGGATTGACCCGCTGACTTCAAAGCTTGCTTGCATTGCTTCGGCCTATCATGAAGAAATTACATATGTCGATGGGNNATCGTTTTCACTCTTTTTCTTTTAATAACAATATTATTACTCTTACTTATTTCTGATGCCAAAGCAAAGAGCAGCAGGATTCGCATATTGGTGAGTCTATGCGGCGATCCTGCAGATCCTGAGATAACGGATACGATTGACCGCTTTTTAGCAAAACTGACTGCGGAAAATAATTTTATTTTTACCCTGGCCGAAAATGTTGATCAGGATAATGCACTATTGCCTGATTCATATCATGTGCTGCTGCAACTGAAATCAGAGTCGTTCTCCGATAAAGGCAATGCAGAAAGTATAAAGCCGGACGACCGGCGAATTATTCAGTTCGATATTGGGCAGAACGCAGCCCACTGCGATGAACCCGATTTTCTGATCCGGGTGCGCGAAGCCATTCTGCAATTAGGCTGACACCCGATCCCAATTAATTCTTCCTTATTTTTTAAAAGAAAACTTATAGATCGTGGTTTGGTGATAGGTTTGCCCAGGTTGCAGTATGGAGCTTGGAAAACCCGGCTGATTTGGTGAATCTGGGAAATGTTGGGTTTCCAGGCACAATGCAGCATGCTGAACAATTTTTTTCCCATCCCTCCCCGTGAGGCTTCCGTCAAGAAAATTACCTGTGTAAAATTGAACGCCGGGCTGAGTGGTCCATACCTCCATATAACGGCCGCTGCTTTCATCATAAACTGAAGCCGCGTGCGCAATTCCATCATCCTTTTTGTCAATTACAAAATTATGATCATAACCACCCTTGACCTGGCCGATATCTTTCCCGATTTTCTTGCCGGCTAAAAAATCCATTGCTGTATTTTTCACGGGCGCAATCTGGCCCGTAGGAATCAGGGATGCATTTACCGGAGTATAATTTGACGCATGAAGCGTCAGCACTTCCAGCAGGATCGTGGAGTCTTTTCCTGAAGATAAATTGAAATAAGCGTGGTTGGTCAGGTTAACGGGCGTTTTTTTATCGCTCACTGCAGTATAATCAATCTTTAGTCCGTTGTCGCCCGTAACTGTATAAACTATTTTAGCTGTAAGCGCTCCCGGAAATCCCTCCTCTGCATCCGGGCTGGTGTAAGACAAAGCAAGACTGGAATCATTTACCGCATCCACTGTCCAGATTACTTTGTCAAAACCTTTGATTCCCCCATGCAGGGTATTGCCGTGGTCGTTTGCCGCCAGGACATACTGTTTCCCGTCAATTGAGAATTTTGCGTTTGCAATCCGATTTGCATAACGACCAACCAATGCACCGAAGAAAGGATTTGCTTTCTGGAGATAGCCTGCAAGGGAATCAAAACCCAGAATGACATCACCAGATTTTCCCGATCTGTCCGGCGTCCATAATTCGAGCAGCGTTCCGCCGTAATTGGAAACAATGGCTTTGATACCATTTCCGTTTTGTAATGTATAGCTGTAAACCGTATCCGAGCCGATGTTACCGAATACTTTTCTGTTTCCGTTTTCCATAACAACGATTTCTTTGTTTTTTTCAGATGGCTGATTGCAGCCCGTAGAAAGGTTTCCGATGATAAGACATGAAAAGATCAAACCAAAGATTGCCTTCATAGCTTCTTGTTTTGTTAACCGTTGAATTGACATCTTTATAAATATACAACTTTTAAATGCCGGTCATTTCGCAGTTTTCTTTTGATCCGCCGTACCAGCGGCACTTCGTGCACGCCGACTAACTACAAAAAATTGTTTGGAGATATCCGGCTGATTGTCGCCCAGCAAAAACCCAAAAGGTTTCAGCGGTTCGATCCTGTCGAAAATAACTTTGATTATGGCAGTGAGAGGAATCGAAAGAAACATGCCGGGCACACCCCAGATCGCGTTACCCGCAAGGACCACGATAATTGAAACCAGGGCATTGATCTTTACTTTGGATGCAACGATCTTGGGAACAAAGAAATTATTATCAATAAACTGAACGATCACGTAGGCAATCAAAACATACAGCGCACTCAGGGGTGGCCTGGTTGCAAGCGCCATGAGCATGGGCAGCGCCACCGCGATTACTCCTCCTATATATGGAATAACATTTAGCAGGGCGCCTATCACACCAAGCAGGATGGCGTAAGGAATACCCAGTATAAGCAAAGCAGTGGAATTCAGAATGGCCACCAGGATACCTTCTATCAGCAGGCCGATAAGATAGCTCTGGATCAATCCCTTGGTTTCCGTAAGCACTTCAACAACAACCACATGATGTTCTTTTGGAAAAAGCTTTGAAATAAATTCCATTAATAGGGGTTTATAATAAATCATCATGAAAATATATACGGGCATGACGACAAATGTGGTCAATACGTCGCTTATCGTACCAACGGTTTTACCAATCACTTCTGTTTCGTTATTCATGCTCTGTGTTCGGGTTTTCGTTACCCAGGCATCCACTTTCCACTTGGAAACATTGAACGTGTGTGAAATCCAACTCTCCGCATCGTTAAAAAAGACCAGGAATTTTTGGCTGAACAAAGGAAAAGATTCACTGAACATCGAAATCTGGGAAATGAAGAAATAAAAAATGGCTGCGATAAGCAACATCGTAACCGTCAGGGAAAGCAGGATAGCAATTACCCTGGGAATCTTTTTCCGGCAAAGAAATAAAATTACCGGATTCAGCAAAATAGAGATCATAGCTGCAAAGACCAGCGGAATTATAATCTCCTGGCCGGCATATAAAATAAAAAAGAAAACGGTTATGCCTATGAGAATCTGCGCCAATTTCAGGTACACGGGCATTTTAATTGATCCATTGCTCATGGAGGAAGGTTTGAGGTAGTTATCATTTTGCCGAATTTCCCTTACCCTTACCCAGTTTGGGTTGCAGGAAATAAGTCTAACTTTCAAAGCAAAACAAGTACCATGCGGCGAATATGCCTATGGATGGCCATTATTCTTGCAGAATCCTTTTCGAGCCCTGCACAGGACCTTTATAAGGAACATTATCGTCCACAAATCCATTTTTCACCCAGGGAGCATTGGATGAATGATCCCAACGGCCTCGTATTCTTTGACGGTACTTATCATTTATTCTTTCAATATTATCCTGACAGTACCGTTTGGGGACCGATGCATTGGGGACATGCCATCAGCAGGGACCTGATGCACTGGACCCAGCTGCCCATTGCGCTCTATCCTGATACCCTCGGTTATATCTTTTCAGGAAGTGTCGTAGTGGATAGCAGCAATACCAGCGGGTTAGGAAAAGACGGGCAAATACCGCTGGTTGCTATATTTACCCAACACGATCCAGTTGGCGAAAAACAGCAGAACGCCCTGTTTCAGAATGAAAGCATCGCTTATAGTCTTGATAAGGGGATGACGTGGAAAAAATACCCGGGAAACCCGGTGTTAAGGACGCCTGGCTTAAAAGACTTCAGGGATCCAAAGCTCAGCTGGTATCCGGAAGAAAAGAAATGGATAATGACCCTGGCCGCGGGTGACCGGATCATGTTCTTTTCATCAAAAAATTTGAAAAGCTGGAAAAAAGAGAGCGAGTTCGGCCAGGGGCTGGGAGCACACGGCGGCATTTGGGAATGCCCGGACCTGCTCCATTTTTCAATCGGCGGAAAAAAGATTTGGCTGTTAATCGTCAACATGAATCCAGGTGGAATTCAGGGTGGCTCCGGCACACAATACTTCGTAGGCAATTTTGATGGCAAAGATTTTAAGTGCAGGGATACAGTGACCAAATGGGCAGATTACGGGCCGGACGACTATGCCGGGATAACCTGGAGCAATACGGGGAATAAAAAAATATTTCTTGGCTGGATGAGTAATTGGCAATATGCGCAACGTGTTCCGACTCAAAAATGGAGGAGTGCCATGACCATTCCACGCCTCCTGAATTTAAAAAAAATTCGCGGTAGATATTTTACGACGATGATCCCGGTACCTTCGCTGGAAAGGCTGACCCGCAAGACGCAAAGCTTTGAAAAAATTTCTTCGGAAAAAGAATTTACACTCTCAGGTCCTACCCGGATAGATTTCAAAATTTCCGGGCTAAAGACCTTTTCAATTCAGTTCAGCAATCCCGAGGGCCAGAAATTTCGTATCGGCTACGACCAGGATAAGAAATCCTATTATATCGACCGGACACTGGCCGGACGATCAGATTTTGATCCGCATTTTGCAGTTACACATTATGGGCCACGCATTGCCGACATTGAAAACGCTTCCTTTACTGTGGTTTTGGACAATGCGTCGATTGAGCTATTTGCGGATGAAGGGCTAACTACTATGACTGAGATTTTTTTCCCGGATTCCCCTTTCAACATAATGCATATGAGCACCGCAGCTGGAGCTGCCTTCCGGAGCCTTATGATCCGGACCCTTCAATC
>PLEB01000231.1 GCA_003136915.1 Chitinophagaceae bacterium | reverse complement strand
TTCCGTATCTCAAAGGTCCATTTATTTTCGGCATGAGATCTCTCCGTTTTCAACATCCTGGTTTCCAGCCACGCCGAAGGCATCCGTTTCAGGTCCTTAAAATCATTGCCGGCACTCAGCCAGTATACATTGTGCGAAACTGTCTTGCCCCCCGTACCGATCAGGTCAAGAACCACAAAACAAATTCCCTGCGTTTTTTGGAGGACCTGGTTCAATGATACCATTTGTTGAACTGATTCGGCAGCAATGGTTGCTTTTTGCGAGTGATTATAAATGGACTTGCCATCGAGGGTAAACACATGCACCTGGCAATCCAGATTACTTTGTGCCGAATAACTACGATTTACAACAGCGACCGACGAGTCATCATAATCTAATTGCACATGTATGGGCTCGCAAGCATTCTGAATAAAATAATAGCCTGCGTTCGGTTCGAGGTACCAGTCATAGATCTGCCAGATGACACTTGGAAAAGCTGCATTCAGCTTCCAGAGCATCACACCACCGGTTTCATTTAATTTATGACCGGTCGCTTCAAAAATGGCCCGGTATCCGGATGCATTCATCAACTGCATTTTTATGGAGAAATCTTTCAGGTTCTCCGGTTTTCCAAAGCGTTTCTCCATATCCTTATAGTAAACATCGTACTTCCCATTCCCGGAACACGCATCGTGATAACCCCATGTATTATTCAGCGGATACGGAAGCGTGGTATCAGACACCAGGTCCGGAATTATTTTAATAAGGGAATTATAGGGTGGCTGGGAAGGAATGCCGGTCTCATCTTTAAATACCCAGTCCCTGCCCCCGTCCACGAGTTTAAAATATTGTTGCTCCCCAACCCAGCTATATGGGCCTCCGCTATATACACCGGCGGGTTGATCATCGGGCCATGATCCTTTCCACTCCTTAGGCGCTTTTGAAAATCCGGAGGAACAGGGAATGAATGGACGTGTGCCATCCAATGAGGCCACATTATCACGCATGCCATTATATAATTCTTCGCGCGCATGCCCTTCGTTTCCGCCTGTCCAGACCAGCAGGCTTGGATGATTCCGTATACGGTAAATCGTATTCACCACATTGTCCAGGAAAACATGCGTTTCCAGCGGCCAGTCGGCCGACCCTTTGAATCCTCCATGGGTATCACCGGTGATCCAGAAATCCTGCCATACCAAAAGGCCGTATCGGTCTGTCAGCTCATAAAAATCATCTGTTTCTCCCAAGCCACCCCCCCAGATCCTGACCAGGTTGACGTTTGCATTACGGCAAAGATGCAGCTCGTAATCGTAGCGAAGCCGGTCCCTGTTTAGCATCATATCGGGCACCCAGGCACCACCCAACAGATGAACCCTCTTTCCATTTACATAAAAATCCCTTCTGACCCAGCCGTTCTCGTTTGCCGTTCTGGAAGAAACTGTGCGGATACCGAAAATGAAAGAAGTGTCGTCGCTCAGCCTCCCGCCCTGCACGTACTCTATCCGGATACGATAAAGATTCGGTTTCCCATATCCGTTAGGCCACCAGAGTCTTGGCTGATGGATGGTCAACGAACGGATTTCGTCCGGGCCCAGGCTTATCAAGCTGGTGCCCGACGCATTTACGGCAGCGGTTTTCATAAAGGATACCAGCTGTCCTTTAAAGTTTTCCGGTGATATCGTAATTTTCAGATTTCCTTCCTGCCTGGTCGGCTCGTCATTGTCAAGGGTAAGTCGCAAACTGATTTTTGCAACGGAAGTATCCGGAAGCGCCGGCAGATCCGTTATAATTTGAGGGTGCGTAATCGTTGTATGGCCTGTAGTACGCAGGTAAACCGGTTGCCAGATACCCATATTCCGGTCGTGCACCTCTGGTATCCAGTCCCAGCCCACGGAACTCAGCATGGTAACATTTTTACCTATGTCGCCTGTAGGACCTCCATTTGGGTAAAAGTCGCCCAATGCATTCAATTGCGGATGCGATGGAAGGCCCGGATAATCCAGGGGATATATTTCAACAGCCATCGCATTTTCTTTTCCTGCTCTTATTTCTCTGCTTACGTTAAGGCTGTATTCGGCGAACATACCCACCATTACGGAAGAATCGGCAATCAGTTTTCCGTTCAACCAGACTGCTGCGCGATAGTTGATGCCTTTAAAGACCAGCTGAAAACGTTTTCCTGCATCGGCTGCCGGCACCTGGAAAACTGTCCTGTACCAGTAGGGTTTTTTCCAGGGATTGGGATTATTCGGCAGAAAACTGTATTGTTCAAGGTTGTATTGGTGGTTAAAGGAATCAGAAGCGTCCGGAATCAGCATATTGTTCATACCCGAATAGGGATCGGGATAGACTTTATTTTGAACCAGCCCTGTAAGTACCGTGGAGGGCACGGTTACCGGGAACCAGTAATCCGCGCTTTTATATTCTGTGGACGACAAAGCTTCACCATCGGACTCAATCACTGCCGACGACTGAAGGAAAAACCTTTCCAGTTTCACCTGGCTCACCGGCTTGTTCTGGGCAAGCATGGTAGCGGGAAGGAGGAGGAGGAGGAAATGTGCTAATGTGCTCATGTGAAAATGTGGAAATGAAGGGCAAATTTGAAAATGCTTTGCCCTCCGACGCGACGCGAAGGAGGGTGAAAATGAATTCAGATTCAGTTTAAACTTGTGGGCATTCATAGTATTACTCAAATTAGTAAGTTTCAAATTTTGTATTTGCATCTTCCACACACCTGGACTGAACTGCAATGAGTGAAGCATTTTCACATTAGCACATTACCAAATTACCACATTAGTCCACCGTATTACTGATGAACGCAATTCTCTTACCATCCGGCGACCAGGAGGGCGTGTTCATGCTGCCCTGGCCTCCGTAAAAATAAGCGATCACTTTTGGCGGGCCGCCGCTGAATGGCATCAGGCGGATATATACATGTTTGTAGGGAGGATGAATATCCGGTTTCACTTCTTCCTTTAAAAAGGAAATAAAACAAATCCATTTGCCGTCGGGAGAAATATGCGCAAACCAATTGTTGAATTCATCGTTGGTTACCTGCTCCTGATCGGAGCCGTCCGGTTTCATTCGCCAGATCTGCATTGAACCCGATCTGACAGAATTAAAATAGATATATTTCCCGTCGGGACTGTATTCTGGTCCGTCATCCAATCCTTTGGAATTGGTAAGCCTGAGTTCTTTCCCGCCCGAGGATGGAATTTTATATACATCGAAATCCCCATTGCGGT
This sequence comes from Chitinophagaceae bacterium, assembly GCA_003136915.1. GTDB lineage: Bacteria > Bacteroidota > Bacteroidia > Chitinophagales > Chitinophagaceae > Puia. The sequence continues at coordinate 5,470 of PLEB01000231.1, read as the reverse complement.
CGCCGCAAAACACGAGGAAATTTCCATCAGTGGACCAACCATGCAAATAAGAAGGCCCGCGGGGTGTAATTTGTTTTGGCGTGCCGCCTTCTATAGGAACAGTGTAAATAATGGAACCTCCCAGTGACCTTTCAAAATTGCTCAGACCCAGCATCTTGCCATCGAATGAAATCACATGATCATTGTTATTGTGGGTTATGGTGCCGGTATTTATGGCAGTGGGAACCTTGGAATCAAGGTCCAAATTATACATGATCCCTTTATAATCATTAAAGATCATGTTCTTTCCGTCGGCCTTCCAGTTAGGTGCCTGAATGGAATAGGGAACGGAATAGACAATATCCCTTTTCCCCGAAGCCACTTCCAGCAATTCCAGGTTGCTGCCCAGGGTCATTTCCGTGTTCCCATTCGCCTCTCCGTTAAAAGGAACAGTTATGCGAACATTGCTGAATATTCCGGTTTCCATAACATCCGGATTATGCGAGCCAACAAAAAGTCCAACATAAACCTCATCACCCAGATCAATCCCAGTGATCGTATCGGTTGAAAAAGGTTCCCCATATATCGCCGCCCGCATAATGTATTGATTCCCCTTTTTTTCCAGTTCCAGAATATTCGCCTTGGTAAGTTTGAATTTGATTTCCTCTGTTTGGGCGCCTGCTGTTCTTCGGAACTGCAGGGATGTTAGCCCATCTCCGTGCTCCACGGCATTCACATGGGGGGAATTGCCATCCAGCGACTTGCGTATCATCCAACCCACTTTCCGGTGGTAGCCCACCCAGTTCCCCAGGAACTCTGCCCGGGCATAAAGAATGAAGTCACCCTTCATTTTCTTCCAAACAAACTGAAATTCATCGTGATCGTTCCAGACATTGTATCCGGCGCCTGAGATTACATATTGCCCGGTTTCAGGAATATAGGTAGCGCTTCCAGGCTTTACATTGGTTCCCACATCGGAGTGGGAACCAAAAATTCCGACAGTTTTATCCTGGGCATTGGCGGAATGGGAAGCTATCATTATGAGGATGGCAAGGCACTTCTTCATGTAAGATAAAAATTTAAATGGTGAGAAATCGCTGGAGAGGCGAATTTAGATTTCAGAACAATTAAGATACGTTTTATTGCTACTTCAATACTACTTCAACATAAAAAATAGCCAGAAACGTTTTTTTTCTACTACAACATCACTACATCATAGCATGAATTCAAAGGGGAAGCGGGGCGACTGTGACATAAGGGTTGTTAGCATTGTATTTTTTTGAGCGCATTGCCTGTATATTTGGTTTAGATTGATTCCATCATGAAAGCCGGCATCTTCATTTTCCTTGTTGTGGTAATGGGTGTATCCCACGGGCAGAATCCAATTGGTATCCCCGATATCATCAACTACTACAACTCAACCTACAATGCCGGCACCGAAAACCGGGGCGTTGTAGAAGATCAGAACGGGATCATGTATTTCGCCAACCTGGAGGGTCTGTTAACATTTGATGGCTCCTCCTGGAAATTATATTCCCTTCCCAATAAATCCATTGTCCGTTCCGTGGCCATGGGAAAAGACAACCGGATCTATGTAGGGGGACAGGATGATTTTGGGTTTTTCTCACCTGACAAGATTGGAAAACTGGCCTTCACCTCTTTAAAAAGTCTAATATCCAGGAATAACAATTCTTTTACCGATATATGGAATATTGTTTGTGTGGGGAACGACATTTTTTTCAGATCCAGGGAAAAGATCTTTCAATACAATCACAATTCCGTCACGGTTTATCCGGCGACCACAGAATGGGAGTTCCTGGGCCTGGGCAGCAATACACTTATTGCGCAGGACCTTAGAAACGGCCTTATGAAATTCAATAACGGACTCTGGACATCTTTCCTGGACACGAGCCGTCTTCCCCAGGATTTTCTGGTTTCTTCTGTATTCTCCTTCGGAAAAGACAGTTTGTTTTTGACCACCATCACTACCGGTTTCTATATATTGAACAATGATAAGCTCTCCCCTTTCCGGTTTGCAGACTTAAATCCATTTCAGAATCAGCGCATCCTCACTGCCATACCAGTTACAAAGGACTGGATCGCTGTCGGAACGAACCTGAATGGCTGCTATGTAATTAATAAAAAGGGTGAAGTAATCCAGAACCTCTCCAGGAAAGAAGGCTTACAGATAAATAATATCCTTACACTATTTCTGGACAGGGACAATAATCTCTGGCTCGGGCTTGACGACGGGATTGACTTTATAGCCTACAACAATGCCATTAAACATATCTATCCCGAAAAAATGAATGAAGGCAAAGGTTATACTTCCCTGATCTACAAAGATGAATTATATGTGGGCACTTCAAATGGATTTTACAAAATCCCATTGAAGGGCAAGACGGATCTCAGCTTTGTTAATGGCGATTTTGTTCCCATAGCGAATATAAAAGGTTCATCCTGGGCCCTTTTAAATATTAACGGCGATCTCTTGATGGGTCATCATGATGGAGCCTATGAAATTAAAGGAGATCGTTTGTTGCGATTGAACATGAGAACAGGTTATCATAGTTTTTTGCCATATTACAATGTACTACCCAGCAAACTGGTGCTCGCTGGAAATGATGTGGGACTTGATTTGTTTGAATGGCGGGATAATCACTTCATCTCAAAAGGGAATATCCCGGGTTTTACCGAATATTCTCAGTTTGTCGAAATGGACAACAACAATATTATATGGGTAGGGCATCCATACCGCGGAGTGTATAAGATCGATTTCCACCCCAATCAGCAGCAGGCCACCACCAGATTGTACACGGAAAAGGACGGGCTTCCATCTGCAGTGAAAATTCAACTATTCAAGGTTCTTAACCGGATCGTTGTGGCAACTGAGAAAGGAATCTACGAATACAATCCGAAAACCGACCGATTCGAGCCTTCAGGTTATTTTTACGGATTTTTTGGTGAACGGAATATCCGTTATCTCAAAGAAGATTCATCTGGAAATATCTGGTTTGTGGAAGACAAAAATTTGGGCGTGATTGACTTTTCCTGGAAAACGCCCAGAATTATTTATTTCCCGGAGTTGAATGGCAAAATGGTGAGTGGGACAGAGAATGTTTATCCCTATAACAGTACAAATATCCTGGTTGGCGCGGAAAAGGGATTCTATCATATCAATTATGAAGAATACAAAAAGAACAGATACGCTGTCCAGGTGATGGTCCGCTCGGTGAGAGCCTTTGGCAATTCAGACAGCCTTTTGTTCGGAGGATATTTTGGAGAAATCAATCAGCAGTATCCTCAGCCCGAGAACGAAATCCCCAGAGTGGCCCGCAACAGGAATTCCCTCCATTTCGAATATTCTGCTCCGATTTATGCTCAGCAAAGCAATGTAGAGTACAGCTATTTTCTAAAAGGATTTGATATTTATTGGTCAGACTGGTCGAAAAAAACAGAAAAAGAGTACACCAACCTGCCCCCCGGGAAATATGAATTCCAGGTGAAAGCAAAAAATAACCTGGGCAGCGAATCTCCTTTGGATCTCTACGCTTTTATTGTACTCCCGCCATGGTATCAAACCACCGTAGCCTACCTGATCTATATCTTCCTGCTGGCTGAAATAATTTACCTGGTTATCAGGCGGCAGAAGAGACTATTCAGCAAGCAACAGGAGAAATATGAGGAAGAACAACGGAGGCTCACCTATCTGCACGAGTTGGAAATGGAAAAATCTGAAAAGGAAATTGTGAAGCTTCGAAATGAAAAACTGGAAGCAGAAATAGAGTATAAGAATACGGAACTCGCATCCACGGCCATGCATCTCGTGCAAAAAGGAGAATTACTTGGGAATATTAAAGAAGAGATGAGCCGCATTAAGAAGAATGCGAATGGACATGCCGCTCCGGATGAATTCAAGAGAATCATGCGCATTCTGAGTGAGGAAAATAAAATGGATAAGGATTGGGAACAATTCGCGCAGCACTTCGATCATGTGCACAGCGACTTTTTAAGCCATATAAAATTAACCTATCCGCACCTGAGTCCGCATGAACTCAAGCTCTGTGCCTACCTGCGCATGAATTTATCCAGCAAGGAGATTGCACAGCTCGAAAGTATATCTGTAAGGGGCGTTGAAATCGGCAGATACCGGCTGAGAAAAAAACTGAAGATCAGTACCGAAACCAATTTATTTGATTTTCTGATGTCATTTTCTTCAGCCGGTAAATCAGCTGCCGGGAATACCTATTAAACCAGGTTTTTCTTAATGTAGTTATAACTTTGCGTGATGCTGTCGAATGGAGACCCCGGGCATATGTCCTGCTCCACGAAGAAATATTTCATGCCCGCCAGGTCCTTATATTTAAATATGGTTTTAAAATCAATGATGCCGTTGCCCACTTCAGTAAAGGTCTGTTCAGGCGTATTGGACATATCTTTCACATGCCAGAGTGGAAATCTTCCGGGATGTTTCTTAAATATCTCAATAGGTTCCTGGCCGGCTTTCTTAACCCAATACAGATCCATTTCCATTTTTACAAGGTCTTTATCAGTGCTGTCCAGCAATATATGATAGGGTAATACACCGTCCTGGGCCACGAACTCGAAGTTGTGGTTATGATAACAGAACTGAATCCCCGATCTTTTGCAGGTCTCCCCTGCTTTATTAAAATCTTCAGCCAGTGCTTTGTAATGATCCAATCCCCCTCGTTCCTGTTCTGAAAGATAGGCGCAGACCATATACTTCATGCCGATTGCAGACGCATCATCCACTGCTTTCTGCCACTCGTGAAGCATAGTTCCATTTACAACGGATGGTGTTTTTTCTTCCCCCAGCCTGTAATGGCCACTTGGAATTACCAATCCGTTATCATTCAATACTTTCTTAAAGGTTGCAGGATCCATTCCATAGAACTTCTGCGATCCGGTATAAGTAGCCGATTCAATTGAGTTGTACCCGATTTTCGCTACTTTTTCCAGCGTTTGTGCAGGGTCCTGCTGCATGGCATTCCTTACCGTATACAATTGCAATCCGATCAGGGTCGGTTCCTGAAAAGCAGTAAGCGGGCCTTTTACCAGCACGGCAGCAGATAATGCAGAGGCAGATTTAATGAATACTCTTCTCGATGTCATGGTAATAATTTAAGCTGAGCAATCGGTTTCTGTTTTATAAATGTAGGATCTTTAAAACAAATTTCTATGTTTTAACTACATCAGTACTACTTCAGGCAAAAAACTATTATACTGTTTTCCTGTACCACCACATCAACCCTACTTCAACCTTAAATATTTTTTCGCTTCGGGGATCTAGTTTTTTTAAAAATGGCTACCTTTTGTTATACTATGGCAACCTTTTTAAAATTCCGGGGTATGAAAACCGTATTTCTTTTTTTGTTTGGCCCGGTGCTGATCACGGGCATATTTGCGTTTAAGACCCATCTGGCTTTAAAATTTCGTTTTCCCGGAGAACATAAAACATTGCCCATCGGAT
>PLEB01000201.1 GCA_003136915.1 Chitinophagaceae bacterium | reverse complement strand
AAAGCCACTTTCAGGCATGTTCCGTAATACTGTTCATAAAGTATTTTTTGGCATTTGCGATCCTGGATAGCACAACCGGATATTATTTGGAGTAGTCTTTCCAATTTGGAGGATTATACGGAGGTTAATAATTTAATTTATATAATAAACGCTGGATTTCCGGCGGGGGTTGCGTGGAATCCCCGTGAGTGCCGGATACATGCATAGGTCCACTGGCAGGTGCTATAAAACGGAAGCCGGCAATATTGCCGGCCACTTGCTTTCCTCCATAGATAATGATTCTTTTTCTCCCTTTTCGGGCAGAACTATTTTCTTTTTTTTCTTGGTCTTCCGCTATTTTTTTTAGCCACTTTTTTCTTTCCCGGAGCGATTCTTTTTTTTGACGCCTTCTTTCCGCGAGCGTTTCTTTTTCTTGGAACGCTTCTTTTTTTTGGCGCTGATTTCTTTTTTCTGCCGCTGCTTTTTTTGACAGCTGATTTTTTCTTCGGGACCTTGCTTCCTTGTTTTCTTGCCTCAGACAATCCGATCGCAATTGCCTGTTTACGGTTCTTGACAGATTTACCACTTCTGCCGCTTTTTAATTCGCCTCTTTTCATTTCATGCATTGCTTTTTCTACTTTCTTCTGACTGCCTTTGGAATATCTGGCCATAATTGCATTTTTAAATATGAAGAATAATAAGTTGAACCTATCAAATTACTTGCCACCGGAACCCATATCTTTACTACTTCCCAGGATTTTTCGATTGTCGCATGTTCTTTTTAGGATACACGGATCCATGATGAATATTTTCCCCAAAAGAGCACGCAATAACGTTTGAATTCAGAATATAGACAGATTTAAGGTGAATTTTTGTTAGTTCATGCTAAGAAACCTTATACTGCTGGCCCTTTATTTATTAATGGGTGAATGGTCTTTGTGCCAGAAGACCAGTCTTGATTTTTATATCCAGCAGGCAGTGGGGAATAGTCCGCTGCTAAAAGATTTCGGTAATCAAATTCAATCCAACCGGGTTGACAGTCTCCGGATCAGGGCCGGGTATAAACCACAGGTGACGGGAAACAGCAGCGATGCCTATTTTCCGGTAATCAATGGATTCGGGTACGATGGCGTAATTACGAATTTTGGTGAACTAAGCGCCGTGGTGACGGTTAATCAGACGATTGTAAGTAAAAAAAATCTTTCTGCACAATTTCAAAACCTCCGGATACAAAATGAAGGAATAGCAAACAATGCTAAGATTTCCGAACAGGATCTCATCCGTACAATCACGGCCCAATACCTCACCGCATTCGGAACACTGCAGGAACTTGACCTGGCCAAAGAAGTCAATGAATTACTAAAAAAAGAAGTGGAGGTATTGAAGACACTTACGGAACGTAATGTATACCGGCAAACTGATTATCTCACCCTTCTGGTCACTGTGCAGCAGCAGGAACTTTCTATGAAAGAGCTTGCGATTCAATTCAGGAATGATTATGCAAGCCTGAATTATCTAAGCGGAGTGGTGGATACCTCAGTGGTAGTTCTTCAGGAACCAGCCCTCACTATGAATTCTTTACCGGATCCCGATAATTCTGTTTTCTTTCAAAAATATACGATTGACAGTCTGCAAATAGCCCATAACCGCATCCTGATTGATTTCAGCTATAAGCCAAAGCTAAGCTTGTTTGCTAATGGCGGATACATCTCGTCTTTTGCCTATCACGCTTATAAGAACTTCGGAACCGGTTTTGGTCTTGACTTAACGGTTCCGATCTACGACGGAAAACAGAAAAAACTTCAATATACAAAACTGGATATTGCCGATAGAACGAGAATGAGTTATAGAAATTTTTATCAATCCCAATACTATCAGCAGATCGCCCAGCTGAAGCAGCAGTTGCAGGCAACCGAATCACTGATCGGAGATATCAATGAACAGATCAAATATTCAGAAGGTCTCATTCAGGTAAACTCGAAATTACTGGAAACGGGAGATGCAAAGATTGCGGACCTGGTTATTGCACTCAATAATTATTTAACGGCGAGGAATCTTCTTACTCAAAACAAAGTAAGCCGCTTGCAAATCATCAATCAAATTAATTATTGGAACAGATAAACCCCGTTAATATGGCTGAACGGATAAAATCCTTTGCTCTCATTGCCTTTTTGTTTATGCTTGCCGGCTCCTGCAAGAGTAAGCAGGCAGAAACAGAAGACGCGTCGGCTCCGGCAGCTGTGCAAACGCCTGTAACGGTAACGCATATTTCCCGGGATCCCATGACGGATTATATCGAATTGAATGCCTCTTCTACTTTTCTCCTCAAAAATATAGTTAAAGCTAACGCCAATGGATACCTCCAGTCGGCTGACATCAAACCCGGACAGTTTGTGGGTCAGGGCCAACTGCTTTTTTCGATAAAAACCAAAGAGGCACAGAGCATCGGGGACGCCGTAAATAAATTGGATTCCTCGTTTAGGTTTTCGGGTACAAACAACATCAGGGCAGGTGCCAAAGGATTTATAACGCAATTGAATCATCAGGGAGGTGACTATGTTCAGGATGGCGAACAACTTGCGGTAATCAGTGACGAGAGCAGTTTTGTTTTCTTAATGGAATTGCCCTTTGAATTAAAGCCCAACGCGCCTGTTGGGAAAGAGGTTCAGGTTTTTCTTCCTGATGGAACGGCTCTCACGGGAAGAATCATTTCTGCCATGCCCAGCGTGGATCCTGTATCCCAAACGCAAAGCATGGTAATAAAAGTAAACAGCGCCCAAACCATTCCGGAAAACCTGATTGCCAAAGTACGCATTGTAAAAACAGTAAAGACCACCGTGGTTTCTCTGCCCAGGGCCGCGGTTCTGACTGACGAAACCCAGTCAGATTTCTGGATCATGAAAATGACGGATAGCACAACTGCCGTAAGGATCCCGGTAAAAAAAGGCATCGAGACGAAAGACAGGGTTGAGATTCTTACTCCTATGCTTTCGCCCAAGGATGAGATTCTATTAACGGGGAATTACGGATTGGCGGATACAGCAAAAGTGAAAATTATTCAGCCTTAGATCCATCCATTGTGAAAAATTTCTTCTTAGCATATAAAAATCCGGTCGCTGTTTTGCTGGTGCTGATTATCGCTGGAGGCGTGCTGGCATATAATAAAATGCAGACTTCCCTTTTTCCGGAGATCACTTTCCCGAAGATAAAGATCATTGCAGACGCGGGTCTTCAGCCGGTAGATAAAATGATGATTACCGTAACGAAACCGCTTGAAAATGCCATCAAACAGGTTCCGGATCTGAAGATGATCCGCAGCATTACCAGCAGGGGGACCTGTGAGATCTCCGCATTTATGAATTGGGACGCAGCGATTGACCTCAGTCAGCAACGCATTGAATCCAAAATCGGACAGGTCAGAAATCTTCTTCCGCCGGAGACGCAGATCACCGTTGAAAAAATGAATCCGTCCATTCTTCCTGTAATGGGCTATACCTTGGAGGGGCGGGGGCAATCGCCCATTGAATTGAAAATGCTCGCCATGTATACGATAAAACCTTTTTTATCGCAGGTGCAGGGTGTTTCAGAAGTTAGGATCATCGGAGGTAAATCAAAAGAATACTGGCTGCAGTTGGATGCCCGAAAGATGAGCGCGCTTATGGTGACTCCGGATACAATCAGCCAGGCTTTGGCGCAAACAAATTTTATCAAAGCAAATGGGTTCCTGTCGGATTATAAATTTCTGTACCTCAGCACCACGGATGCCCAGGTCCATAGCATTGAAGATATTAAAAACATAGTTATCCGGAATAACGGGAAAAGAATTTTACGCGTACAGGATATTGCTGACGTTAACGTAAACGAAGCGGTAGAATACACCAAAATAAATGCCAACGGGAAAGAGGGGATACTGATCGCCGTAATCAAACAACCCAATGCCAATCTTGTAACGCTTTCGGGCCTGATGGAGCAAAAGATCAGAGAGCTAAAACAGATCCTTCCCGATGGCGTTACCATTCAACCTTATTATATCCAGGCCGATTTTGTGAATGCTTCGATAAAAAGCGTTACCGATAGCTTATGGATTGGACTGATCCTCGCCATGATTGTTGCGATTATTTTTTTGCGTTCCCTGAAAGCCAGCGCAACAATCCTCATTACGATTCCTGTTACGCTTTGCCTGACCCTGATCGTTCTATTCGCAGTAGGATTTACATTTAATATCATGACGCTTGGCGCAATTGCTGCAGCCATCGGACTCATCATTGACGATGCTATTATTGTGGTAGAACAGATCCATCGCACGCATGAAGAAAATCCGGGGGAACAGACTGCTCCCCTGATTAAAAAGGCTATCCATTACCTGTTGCCGGCCATGGTAGGATCTTCCATCAGCACCATTGTCATCTTCCTTCCTTTTGTGTGGATGAGCGGTGTTGCAGGAGCTTATTTTAAAGTGCTGACAGATACCATGATCATCACCCTGGTATGCTCTTTTTTTGTAACCTGGATCTTTCTGCCGGTCATTTATTTATTACTTACGCGAAAAAAACAGCGTCAATCAGCAGAGCCGGTGGTTGCACATACAGTAAAGAGGCAGCGCTGGGTATCATTTTTTATTTTTCGCCCGCTGATCGGCGTGATCATCATGGTTGCTTTGATTGTTGCGGGCATTATTATTTTGCCGCAACTCGAAACGGGTTTTCTCCCGGAAATGAACGAAGGAAGTATCGTGCTGGATTATGCCTCGCCGCCAGGAACCTCGCTGGAAGAAACAGATGGTATACTGATGCAGGTAGAAAAAATAATCAAGACAATTCCCGAAGTAAGCGCTTACTCCCGCAGGACAGGAACCCAGATGGGGTTCTTTATAACTGAACCCAATACGGGAGATTACCTGATCCAGTTAAATGAGAAACGGGATCGGACTACCGATGAAGTGATTTCGGACCTGCGTACAAAAATTGAGGCGTCCCAGCCGGCTCTGCGTATTGACTTCGGCCAGGTGATCACGGATATGCTGGGAGATCTGATGACCTCCGTGCAACCCATAGAGATTAAGATCTTTGGGGATGATCAGCAGAAATTACACGCGCTATCCACCCAGGTTGCCGCAGTAGTTTCCGGAGTAAAGGGTACTGCTGATGTATTTGATGGTATCGTGATTGCCGGACCGTCTGTGAGTATAGATCCGGATTACTCCAGGCTGGCACAGTTCGGAATTACGCCGGCCGACATGCAATTCCAGATGCAAACGCATATGGAAGGTAATATTGTCGGACAATTATTGGAGAAGGAACAACTGACGCCGATCCGAATGGTATATCCGGGCAACAGGAGGATCAGCGTGGCAGATATAGGGAATCTCCAGCTGTTCTTGCCCAATGGAAAATTGAATCCCATTTCTTCGCTCGCGCGGGTGGCGGTGAATCCCGGCGATGCCGAAATTCAGCGGGAAAATCTGCAATCCATGGGCGTTGTAACTGCAAGGCTGGAAAACAGTGACCTGGGGACAGTTATCAAAGGTATCCAGACGCAGATTAAACAGAAGATTATTATTCCTGCAGGCTACCATATCGAATATGGCGGGGCATATGCGGAACAGCAACAATCCTTTCAGGAGTTATTGATGATCCTGATCAGTGCCTGCTTATTGGTTTTTGGAACGATCCTTTTTTTGTTTAAAGATTTTAAAGTTGCTCTCCTGATCCTGCTGGTTGCCGTCCTCGGCATTTCGGGAAGTTGGCTCGCTTTGTATATTACGGGCACGCCGCTAAACGTGGGCAGTTATACCGGGTTGATCATGATCGTTGGGATCATTGGAGAAAATGCAATCTTTACATTTCTGCAATTCAAAGAGTCATTACTCACCAGGTCAGCTGATGAATCCATTATCTATGCGATCTCAACCCGGCTGAGGCCAAAATTGATGACCGCACTGGGGGCCATTTTTGCCCTGATGCCGCTGGCATTGGGAATAGGCGCGGGGGCGCAGCTTCATCAACCGCTGGCTATCGCCGTGATCGGCGGCTTCATCATTGCTTTACCATTATTGCTTATAGTATTTCCTAGTTTACTCAGGCTTTTTTACGGAGTGAAAAGTAAAAATTAAAAATTAA
>PLEB01000206.1 GCA_003136915.1 Chitinophagaceae bacterium | reverse complement strand
ATCAACCATCAACCATCAACAAAAAAACATGTTCCAGAACTACTTAAAAACCGCACTAAGAAATCTTCTCCGCAATCCCGTCTATTCCTTTATCAATGTATCAGGCCTGAGCCTGGGGCTGGCTTGCGCGATGCTGATCATTTTATATTTGAAGGATGAGGTGAGCTATGACAGGTTCCAGGCGAATGCTAATCATATTTATCGCGTATTCAGCCAGGCGACGATGTCTGGAGGTCCGGAGGGAACGCAAACGCAGAGGATGGGCATTACCGGGTATTTCCAGGGGCCACATTTTGCCGCCAAAATTCCGGAGATAAAATCGTTTGTGCGTGTGCAAAGTGGCTCGGAGGATATGAAAACAGGAACCGAAGTTAAATATCAGGCGGTGCAGTTTGTGGATTCGAATTTCTTTTCTGTATTCTCGTTCCCCATGCTTAGCGGGAATCCCAAAACCTGTTTACTGCAGCCCGATGCGATGGTTATCTCGGAGGATATGGCGAAAAAGCAATTCGGCAATTCGGATCCGATGGGCAAGATCATCCTGCTGAAAAGCGGTGGAAAGTTTGTTCCGCATACCGTGACCGGCGTAACCAGGAGATGTCCGCAAAATTCTTCCATAAAATTCGATATCCTGATGCCGGTAAATGAACCGGCCGACTGGGAACAGAATAATCAAAACTGGTTCAATTTTTTTCTCAATACTTATGTGTTACTCAACCCACAAGCCGATGTGCAAAAAGTGGAGGGGGAAATGACGAAAGTGTATAAGCAGGATGCGGCGGCTATTATAAAGGGCTTCGAGGAACAATTTAAGATGAAGGATCCGACTCTTTATAAGCTCGAGCCTTTTCTGGCCATTCACCTGAATAAGGAAGTTAGTCGCGATGATATTGTGGGCGCCAGCGATCCGATGTATTCCTATATTCTTTCTGGGATCGTATTTTTTATTTTACTTATTGCCTGTATCAATTTCGTAAACCTTTCCATTGCCCGCTCTATAAAAAGAGGAAAGGAAGTCGGCATTCGAAAAGTTGTGGGTGGTAACCGTAAACAACTCATCACCCAGTTTTTGGGTGAGTCTTTTATATTGTGCCTGATTGCATTTGTTTTAGCTGTGCTGATTGTGGAGTCGCTGCTGCCATTATTCAACAGACTTTCCAACAAGGAGCTTGCGATATCTTATCTGTTTGATGCAAAATTAATAGCAGGCTATTTTGCACTTTTCCTTATTACTGGTTTATTGGCTGGTTTTTATCCCGCATTGGTATTGTCGAAATATGATCCTGTGAAAACCTTGTACGGTCGCTTTAAACTGTCAGGGAAAAATTATCTTCAGAAAAGCCTGGTGGTATTGCAGTTTACACTCGCTTCATTCCTGATCCTCGCCACATTTACAACCTATTTCCAGTTTCATTATTTGACAACGGAGAAATTAGGGTACGATGACAGCAATCTCGTATTGGTGAATAAACTGGATATGAATCCCGGCGAATCCCGGTTGCTGAAGCAGGAGCTGATGAAAAGCCCCGTTATCCTGGGTGTTGCACCAAAAGATAATGGATTTGCTTTTAACGGAGGCAAAATAAACGGCGACAAGGGCATCGGATTTGCCAATGTAACCATCGATGAATCGTATTTGCCCTTGTTAAAGATTCCGATTGTGCAAGGGCGAAATTTCTCCTCCGATCATCCTTCTGATTCATCTCATTCCATAATCGTAAATGAAGCCTTTGTTAAAGAAGCCGGATGGAAAAACCCGATTGGCCAGTTATTGGGTTATAACGATCAGAAATACCAGGTGGTTGGTGTAGTAAAGGATTATCATTTCCGGTCGCTGAACTATAAAATCGAACCGGAGGTTTTTTTCATGGGCACTCAAAGCAATAATTACGGTATGCTGTACATAAAAATAAAACCAAACAGTGAATCAGCCAGCCTCTCGTACATAGAAAAAACCTTCAAGTCCCTCTTCCCCCTAAACCCTTATTCCTACGAATTTAAGAATGACGAGAACCTGAAAAATTATGAAGCAGAAGCCCGGTGGAAGCAAATCATGTTATTCGGCGCTATCCTTACCATTTTTATATCCTGCATCGGACTGTTTGGCCTGTCAGTCTTGTCAGCAGAAAAAAGAACAAAAGAAATTGGCATCAGGAAAGTGCTGGGAGCATCTGTCAACAATATCGTAACCATATTATCAACAGACTTTTTGAAACTGGTCATTTTTTCCCTAGTGATTGCAATCCCAATTTCATGGTTTGCATCCAAAAAATGGCTTGACAATTATCCCTACCGCATCACATTAAGCTGGTGGATGTTTGCCATCGTTTGCGGCTTAGTTATGGTGATCGCCTTATCAACGGTATGTTTTCAGGCTGTCAGAGCGGCGATGGCGAATCCGGCTAAAAGTTTGAGAACAGAATAAGATATGGTTGATGGTTGATGGTTGATAGTTGATGGCCTTTTATTTCGAATTCGCACCTGATATCCATCAACCATCAACTATCAACCATCAACCCTTTCTAGGCATGTTGCACAAATGCCTTCTCTTCTTCCTTATGCAGCCTATGATACGTAAAATAAGAAACCATCAAAATTGCCAGGATGATGATGGGGTTTAAGCGGTATACCAATGGATCTCCGGAAGCCGTATGCGCGATAAAGGCGGATATAAAGGTGAAGAAAAAGCCTGCGTAGGCCCATTCCTTGATCCTGCCGGCGATGGGGGCCAGGAGAAGGATTGCACCTGTTAATTTAGCCATTGCCAGCTCCACGCGGAAATAACCCGGGTATCCTAAATGCTGAAATCCCTGCTCGGCCGTTGCCTTCGTAAGATAGGCATAGGTGGAATAAGTCATCATCAGCGCCACTATAATGGTCGTTGTCCAATACACAATTTTCGTTGTTTTCATAATTCTGTTTTTGTACCACAAAACTATGTATATTTGATAGTAAATAGTTAGTAGTATACAAAAGGTTAGCACTAACCTTTTGGTTAGTTAATAAAGATAAAAATGAAAACGGACAGCAAAAACCCCAAGCATTCTTCACAGGAATGCACAAAAAGCCTCGCTGCCGTTGGAGATGCACTCTATGTAATCGGCGGAAAATGGAAACTGAGGATCATTATTGCGTTGCAGGAAGGAAACAAGCGCTTTAATGAACTGCAGCGCACAGTTGAAGGAATTTCTGCCCGTGTGCTATCCAATGAGCTCAAGGAACTTGAGATGAATGGTTTTGTAAAAAGAAATGTGTATGCCGAAACTCCGGTTGTAGTGGAGTATGAGATTACTGAGTACAGCCATTCTCTTCAGGAGGTTTTGAATTCTTTGATGGAATGGGGTAGAAGGCATAGGGATAAGATCCGGAGGGAGATGAAGAAAAATGTGTAAATGTGGGGATGAGGAGGGGTAGGACGGTTATATATTTAGATTACACATTTGCAATAAAAGGAGATTTTCTGAGATATTCTTTTTTTGACAATTGTCCAATTAGAAAATCCGCCAAATCCGTGGCGCTTATTTTATCACCCGGGCAATCCTCGAGACTGGCTTTCATTTCACTCTTTCTATCTGTCAGTTCAATTAAAGGAAGTCTGACTAAGGTCCAGTCAATATTGCTTTCTAATAATATTTCCAATTCTCTTTGTTTATCAGCCGTTGTCTCCTGATAGTTTGTTTTCATCCATTCAGTTGCGAATGCTGTTTTCGCATTTTTTTTGTCAAATGCTGTATCAACATTCAATCCGGTAATCACGATATACCGCATGATCCGACACTCATTCATAGAACGAATGACGTTGGTGGTTGCCTGACTAAAAATTGGGGTTTCGCCTTTCGGTTGACCTAAAGTGCTGATAACTGCATGGCAGCCTTCGATTAATGAACGGACAGCTTCATAATCCCTCGCGTTCCCCTGAATGACTTCAATGGGCGGGCTTTTGATTTGAGATGTTTCAGGCTTTCTAACGAGCATTCTTAAGAGAAAGCCCTGACTTAGTAATTGTTGAACAAGATATTTTCCCGACTTACCCGTTCCGCCAATGACGGCTATCTTTATATTATTTTGCATTTTACTCTTTATAAAAGTTTAAAATTGGAATTCTCATTATCCACCTGACGGTGAACAAGAACAATCAGCATCAGCAAGACGGATGCAGCTAAAAAACGCAGCTAATATTTTATAAAGAGATTGTAATAGAACAAAGATATTATTTTTAAAATAAACAAGACGGGTCTGGTCGGAATTATAATAAAATGTTAATGTCGTAAATAGGGATGCAACAAACTCCAAAGTAGAAAGACTTTCTTTTAGATCTTCATAATTATTTTGCGCATTTTAAAATTGTTGATGATGATGTTGCCGATCCCGGCCACATGTTGTATCAAAAGCGTACATGCATTTCATCAATTTTTTTATAGCACATTGACAGTTAGGATATTATTTTTTGGCACGCACATGGCAATATAAGATGGAGATCTCAGAATAGAAATAATTTTCTAAATATTGTTAACAGAGTTTTGCTTTTTAAATCTAAAAATCAGTACAATGAAAAAGTTAATGCTTTTAGCAGGACTTTATTTCCTGCAACCGGGCCTGCATGCAGCGCCTGCGAGAATAAATGTCAAGCATGATGTGGCGCCAATCAGTGCGCATGACCGGGCCCGGATCCATTTTAAGGAGAATTATGCATGGGTGCAGGACGCTGCCTGGTACAATACGGTTAACGATGGCATACTCTGCGTTTTTAACCAGGGCAATATCGTGAACCGCGTATTTTATGACAAGCTGGGTTACTGGCAATATACATTGCTGAGTTATCCCGCGACTGATCTCCCAAAAAGTGTGGAAAAAAATGTTTTAAACAATTTTAAGGGATATCACATTTCTTTCGTCAATGAGATCCGCTCTGATGGCCAGGATCCTGTTTACATGATCAACATCGAAAATGAAGACAGCATCAAGGTTATTGCCGTTAATGGCGAACAAATTGAAGTGAAGCAGGACCTTTTAAAAAGTTAGGCACAAGTCCATGCCCTTTAAAGAGTTGATGGTTGATGGTTGATGGTTGATGGATATTAGTTGCGAATGCGAAATAAAATTCCATCAACCATCAACTCTTACTCTGACACTGCGAGCCCCACGAACGAATCCGCCGTCCCGTAATAAAGGAACCATTTGTTTTTGAAGAATACGAGGCCCTCTGAGAAAACGGTGCCTGCGCGGTATTGTCCCGTGATTTCATTTGGTAGTGTGGGCCTTAAAAAGCTGGAATCAGAGCGGGCGATCAGTTTTGTCGGATCATTGATATCAAAGACTGCCTGGCCGACAGAATACATGCCCTTGGGAAGCGAGGGGTCTGAGTTAGGATTTGTTGCATTCTTACCATTATAGAGCAATACAATTCCTTTCTTTGTAATTACTGCCGGAGGTCCGCATTCAGTTAGATCGCTGTCGAATTTTCCATGGCGGATTTCCATGACGCTTTTTAATTCACCTCTTCCGTCAAGCAAAGGATACCAATCCGTGAGATTATCGGAAGATGCCAGGTTGACAAAATGTTCTCCCCAATACATCCAGTACTTACCGTTTATTTTTGCGGCAACCAGTTTGCCATGGATGATCCTGGTAATGATGGATCCGGATTTTGTCGCAATAGATAAAAATTTGCCTTTGTACGCTTTTGCAAATGCTGGCCCTTTCTTTTGCCAGTGGAACAGGTCCTTTGAAATGGCGGCGGACAAAGTGGGAATTTTGTAGTTCCAGGAGGTGTACACAATTACGTATTCACCAGTTGGGGTTTCAACTATGCGCGGATCTTCACATCCGCCGGGATAATCATCCTTCATGAAAGGGCCCTTATCAGGATACAAAACAGGAGACGGGAATTTTTTAAAGTGAATACCGTCTTCGCTTACCGCAAGACCGATCCTGGAAGTTCTGCCACCAATCGAAGCTGCCGGATTATCCTCCGCGCGGTAAAGCAGGTAAACCTTATTGTCTTTTACAATCGCGGCCGGATTGAATACATCTGCTTTTTGCCATCTTACGATTTGTTTTTTTACCGGATCCCTGAAAGTAAAACTTGAGTCCGGCCCCAATATGGGATTCTCCTTTGGCTTAGAAAAAGAACTGAGGCTTTTATCCAATCCGTTTTGTGAAAAGCTAGTCAGGGTGGTGAAGGAGAGGAGGAAGGGGAGGAGGGGTTTCAATGTGGAAATGTGCTAATGTGAAAATGTGGAAATGAAATACAGGAGCAAGTTAATGTGAAAATGTGCTAATGTGCTAATGTGAAAATGAAATACAAGTGCCCTAATTTTCACATTTTCACATTTTCACATTGGCATTTCCACATTTTCACATTTTCACATTAGCACATTTTCACATTAACTTCCTTTCCTCGGCACCCACTCCGTTTCCCCCACTCCCAACAGGTGGCCGGCAAATCTTGCCAGTACAAACAGATAATCGCTAAGGCGGTTGAGATACATAATGATCAGGGGCTGACCAAGGGCTTCTGTTTCATCCAGCTCAACGGTGATACGTTCGGCACGGCGACAAACACAACGGCATATGTGCGCTGTTGAAACAACAATATGACCACCGGGTAAAATAAAAGATTTCAAAGCTGGCAGCACGGCGCTCATCTCATCTATTTCTCTTTCCAGGAGTAGTACGTCTCCTTCAACCAGATCAGGGATCTTCAATGCAATTTCTTTATGGGGATCACAGGCCAGCGCCGACCCAATGGTGAACAGGCGATCCTGGATTTCTCTTAATACAGCACGGCCGCGTTCTTCCGGATACTGATCGCGCAAAAGCCCTACAAAAGAATTCAACTCATCAATGTTGCCATAGGCCTCTATCCGTATGTTTGATTTGGGTATTTTGGTTCCACCCAGCAGGCTGGTCTTTCCAGCATCCCCGGTTTTTGTATAGATCTTAAGGGACATGACAGAAAAAATTATATAGCCGGTTCGTATTTGCCTTCTCTTCTTTTATCGGTTTCGATAATACCGTCCTTTAATCTCACTACCCTGTGCGCATATTTCGATATATCTTCTTCGTGAGTAACAAGCACCACCGTGTTTCCCCCAGCCTGAATGGCGTTAAAGATTTCCATGATCTCGATAGAAGTTTTTGAATCGAGGTTACCCGTCGGCTCATCAGCCAGGATAATTGAAGGGTTATTCACCAGGGCTCTGGCAATGGCTACGCGCTGACACTGACCTCCGGATAGTTCATTGGGTTTATGATGACTTCTGTCCGTCAGACTAACTTTTTCCAACACGTCCATAGCCATTTCTATCCGGATCTTTCTGGCGATACCAGCATAAACCAGGGGAAGAGCAACATTCTCTGCTGCGGTAAGCCTCGGTAATAAATTGAATTGCTGGAATACAAACCCGATTTCCTTATTCCTCACTTCGGCCAGGTCGTCGTCTGGCATCATACTGACGTCCTGTCCATTCAGTATATATGTTCCCTCTGTTGGAGAATCCAGGCAGCCCAGGATGTTCATGAGCGTGCTCTTGCCCGAACCAGAAGGTCCCATCAATGCAACGTATTCGTTTTTTAATATTTCCAGGCTGATCCCTTTCAATACCGGAACAGCCTGCTTTCCCATGAAATAACTTTTCTGAATTCTGTCAAGATGAATGATCATGTTTACACTCATAGGCTGGTTATTCTGTTTAATCCCGGTTATGCAGAAGGATTTTTAACAACCCTTGGCACCCTAAAATATTCTTTGTCAGCCTTGGCAGCATTTTTTAACGCATCTGCGCGGCTTATGGAAGGTTCGAAAATATCCTCCCGGAGCGTGTCCGTTTCTTCTCCCATATAAAGCAAGGGCTCAACTCCGGATACGTCGAGCGCATTCAGTTTATCAACAAAACCGATCATTTTTTCGAGGTCCTTTTTTATTTCCTCCATTCCGGTTTCATCAAATTCCAGATTGGCCAACTTGCATAAATGCTCAACAAGTGCATCATTTACTTCCATGAAGAAAGGATTAGGGACAAAAATAAAGGATTCGGGGACATTTTGCATAGTTCCGGCCAAATCTGGAAGGCTTTTAACGTTGATGGTTGATAGAACGGGTTGATGGATGATGGTTGATGGTTGATGGAATTCAGGTGCGAATCTCCGCCTAAAGTCCATCAACCATCAACCATCAACCATCAACAGTAATTGACGCCTTCCCCACTTTTATTATCTTCGTCTCCCATGGAAAATAAAAAAGAAATCGTATTAAGCGGCATTCGCCCTACGGGTTTCCTGCACCTGGGCAATTACTATGGTGCTTTGCGGAATTGGGCGAGGATGCAGTATGAATATGACTGTTATTTTTTTATTGCTGACTGGCATAGCCTGACCACACATGCAGATACAAAGGATCTCAAAACGAATACGCGGCGGATGGTATCTGAACTTGTTGCGGGCGGCCTTGATCCTGAGAAATGTGTAATCTATTTGCAGAGTGATATTCCGGAAATAGCCGAGCTCTATCTTTATCTAAATATGCTTGCTTACAGGGGCGAACTGGAAAAGACTTCGACTTTCAAAGACAAGGTGCGCCAGCAGCCGGAGAATGTCAATGCAGGCCTGATCACCTATCCTGTTTTGCAGGCTGCCGACATTCTTATTCACCGGGCATTGAAAGTTCCAGTGGGAAAGGACCAGGAACAGCATATTGAAATGACCCGCAATTTTGCCGAACGGTTTAATCACCGATATGGCGAAGTGTTTCCTCTACCGGTGGCGTTTAACTATGGGGGTGAATTGGTAAAGATCCTCAACCTGGATGGAAGCGGAAAAATGAGCAAGAGCGAGAACCAGATGAATACGATTTATCTGAATGACGATGATGTTCTGATTACGAGAAAAATCATGAAAGCTAAAACAGATCAGGGACCTGTTGCTGTCAATAGCAAAAAACCAGATTATATCCAGGGGTTATTCACCCTCCTAAGCCTGGTAAGTAAGAAGGATACGGTGGATAAGTTCGAAGAAGATTTCAATCAATGCCGGATCCGATACGGAGATATGAAAAAGCAATTGGCGGAAGACCTCGTAAGCTTTATTCGGCCGCTGAGGGAAAACGCGCAAAGGCTCCAGCAAAATCCTGCGCATATCGATGGAATCCTGTCCGATGGCGCCGGCAAAGCGAGAAAAAGTGCAAGGGCAACCCTGGTTAAAGTACGGGAAGCAATAGGGTTTTAAGGCCAGGTTTTGTCGAACGATTCTTTTTATATTTCGATGATAAGACTTTACATTTAGGCATGGCAAAATCGAAAAAACCAAAACATATTGCGGTTGCCGGTAATATCGGTGCGGGTAAAACCACCCTTACGGAATTGCTCAGCAAACATTACAAATGGATCCCGCAGTTTGAGGATGCCGACCATAATCCTTACCTGAATGATTTTTATGAGGACATGCCCCGCTGGAGTTTTAATCTTCAGATTTATTTCCTAAACGGCAGGCTCAATCAGCTGCTCGAGATCTATAGCGGAACAGAAACTGTAATTCAGGACCGTACTATTTATGAGGATGCCCATATTTTTGCGCCCAATCTGCACGATATGGGGCTGATGAGCAAGCGTGACTATAATAATTATTTTCAGTTCTTTCAGACACTGAAACGGATGGTTCAGCCGCCCGACCTGCTGATTTACCTTCAGGCTTCCGTACCGACCCTGGTTGGCCAGATTCAGAAGCGAGGGCGGGAATATGAAGAAAATATCCGGCTGGATTATCTTAAAAGGCTAAATGATCTCTATAACAAATGGATTGATGGGTATAAAGAAGGTGGCCTCCTGGTTATTGATGTGGACAAAAATAAATTTCCGGAAAATGAAGAGCATCTGGGGGAGATCATTACGCGGATTGATGCGCAATTGTATGGTTTATTTTAGAACCTCCTTATGATTGGTTGATGGTTGATGGAATTCAGGTGCGAATCTCCGCTTAAAGTCCATCAACCATCAAC
>PLEB01000165.1 GCA_003136915.1 Chitinophagaceae bacterium | reverse complement strand
CTGCTCGTCGTAATGAGCGTACTTGCAAGTACCATCATCAACCGCTGGGATGCCATGATGGATCTTTTGCACCACCTCTGGCATTGAAGAGCCGGAAACTATCTGTGCCTATCTCTCCATTCGCTTTCCGCCCACTTAGGGATACGGGATTTTTGACTTATTTTCACGGCAAATAGTCCTTTTGAAACTCACGTCAGGATCTTCATTCTGGATTCATTCTGTTTTTTTTACCCTGCTCAACCGGTTTTCCCTTATCGCTTTTGGCGTAATCGGTTATATTATCCTGGCTAAAAAAGTATTTCCTACAGCCAATGAAATGGGTGTATGGGCGTTGTTTTTGGGCATTATCACTTTGATAGAGACGATCAAACAGGGTCTGCTCAGGAATCCAATGATCAAATTTCTCAGTGAACCTGAGTACGTCAATAACCGGAACAAGATCCAGTCCGCCTCCCTCATTACCAATATTCTTTTTTCCCTGCTGACGATTCTTTTGATTTTCTTTGGCGGCCATCTTTTCGTAAAATGGCTCAACACACCGCAGCTTTATCCACTCGTTCAATTGGGAACCCTCCTAATACTCCTGCTTATTCCCTTCAATCATTTTGAAGTGCTTCTTCAGGCCCATTTCAAATTCCGTCATATTTTTTTCGGATATTTTTGCAGACAGGGAGTTTTTCTTGCGTGCGTAATTATTTTACTGATTTACCATAAGCCATTTCTCACGCTGGTCAACCTCGTGAAATTGCAGATCCTGGCGCTTGCATGCGGAACTGTTGTACTCCTTTATTTTGCCCGCGGATATTTTTACCGGCGATTTGACGCGGAAAAAAAAACGATGCTGAGGATGTTCCATTTCGGCAAATACATCTTTGGCACGAATGTGTTTTCGGCGTTTGGCCGCTCAGCTGATCAGTTCATTACGGCAGGTCTGATCTCAGCGGACGTAGTGGCTTATTATAATGTAGTTTCCAGGATCAACAATATGATGGACGTGCCTTCGATTGCTGTCGCCGACGTTCTCTTTCCAAAAAATGTGGAAGCCATGGCCAGCAGCGGAGAAGAAAAAGTCAGATATTATTTTGAACGAACGGTCGGCACCATCATCAGCATCCTTGCACCCATTAGCCTGATCATCTTTATTGCCCCCCATCTCTTTATCACGATCCTCGCCGGCAGCAAATATTACGCGGCGGTTCCCATATTACAGACGGTTATTTTATTCAGTTTTCTGCGTCCTTTTTCTTATCAGTTCGGGGCCACGATGGACGCCATTGGCAAGCCCAAAATAAATTTCTGGGTGAACCTGCTAAGTATGTGTCTCAACTATAGCTGTATGTATATTGGTTTGCGCCTTACAGGCTGGATGGGCGCTGCTTACGGAGCCGTCGTTTCCTCCGTTCTTTCTTTCTGTATCATGTTTGTCGTATTGAATAAAACCATTGGCGTTAATCTTGGAGAAACATTCCGATATGTTGGCTTTGCATATCGGGAAATGTTATCCATCATAAAAAAACTGCTGGGCAGGAATGATGGCGCCCTGCCATAAATGTATCCGGGAATATTTAATATAGCAGCCGCGTCTTGATGGTATTTTTCACATCCTTTAATAACCTGGTCGCCTGCGCCGATAATTTCTTGTCCACATCCAGCACCACATACCCAATACTATCATTCGTTTTCAGGTATTGGGAAAGAATATTAATATGATGATCAGACAAACGGGTATTGATTTCGGACAATACGCCGGGCACATTGTCGTGGATGTGCAGGATCCGGTGAGAATCCGGATGCTGCGGCAGACTGAGCTCTGGAATAGTGAGTGAACCCGTAGTGATTCCCATTTCCAGGTATTGATATAGTTTGTTGCTGACATCTTCACCAATATTTTCCTGCGCCTCTTCCGTTGAACCGCCAATATGCGGCGTTAGCAATACATTGGGCTGGTTCTGCAATGGCGTGATGAACCGGTCACCATTCTTTTCCGGCTCATGAGGATATACATCCACTGCCGCGCCCGAAACATTCCCTTCTTCGATTGCTTTGGCAAGCGCTTCCAGATCAACAACTTCCCCCCTTGCATAATTCAACAGGATAGCACCTTTTTTGATTTGTTTGATCAGGCTCTTATTCATCATCATACGGGTCTGTTCTGTATCCGGCACATGAAGGGTAATGATATCAGCCTCGGCAACGAGTTCCTTCAGCGATTTCCTGGCCTCTGCATTTCCGAGCGGCAGTTTGGTGACAATATCATAGAAAATCACTTTCATGCCCATGGATTCAGCAAGCACGCTCACCTGGGTCCCGATATTTCCATAGCCAATAATACCCATGGTTTTCCCCCGGAGCTCATAACTTCCCTTGGATTCTTTCATCCAGACCCCGGAATGGGCCGCCCTGCTTTTATCCGGTATCCTCCGGATAAGCATAACGGATGCGCCGATCACAAGTTCTGCCACAGACCGGGTATTGGAATAAGGCGCATTAAAAACAGCTACCCCATGTTTGGTTGCGCTCTTCAAATCAACCTGGTTTACCCCAATGCAAAAGCATCCGATGGCCTGCAATTTATTTGCTGCTTCCAGGACCCTTGGCGTTATCCGGGTTTTGGACCTTATGCCCAACAGATGCACATCCTTTATTTCATGGATCAATTCCTCCTCAGATAATGCCCGGGTAAGCTTTTTAACATCACTATAACCAGCTCCTGAAAAGTGCTTCACAGCCGCATCGCTGATGTTTTCGAGAAACAAGATTCTGATCTTTTCCTTGGGATAGCTGGTAATTTTTTTGTCGGCCATAATCTATGAGCACGTTTTTACGTTATTTCTACGAAACGAGGTGCAAAATTCCCATTAAAAACGGAAACGGAAAAACAAAACTCGTTTCAATGGGCTTAAATGGCATAATATTTTAATTTTGCGCCCACGAAACAATTAAACATATACCTGTTGAAAACCCTTTGTTGCTCCCTGGTGGCTGCCTCTTTTCTGGTATGTTGCGGGCAAACGCCTTCTTCGAACCAGCCGGTGAAAAACCAGGATACACTGCTTCTGGCAGCGAAACATCCTGCCCCAAAAGAGCTTCCGATGGGCGAATACCATCACTTCAACAATGCCGCGCGGCATTTTTTCGATTCCCTGTTCCTTCATGGTTTTAATGGCGGTTTGCTCGTTGCCCGGGATGGAGAGATAGTCTACGAAAGGTACAGCGGTTTTAGAGTTCCCAGGGCAAGGAAGGACTCCGTGAATGCCCATACCGCTTTTCAACTGGCTTCAGTTTCCAAAACATTTACGGCTATGGCCGTTTTAAAGCTTTGGGAGGAAGGGAAACTGGACATACACGATGATATTTCCAAATATCTTCCTGGATTTCAGCCCGGCATCAGCATCAAGAACCTGCTTAGCCAGCGCAGCGGCCTCCTGAATTACGTGCATTTCATGGATCAATCCGGGTGGGACAAAAGAAAATTCCTGACCAATGCAGATTTGCTTCAATACATAATTCAGCACAGGGCCCAGGTTCAGCATGCGCCGCCTGGCCGTCATTTTGAATATTCAAATACCAATTTTGCTTTTCTGGCGCTGATCGTTGAAAAAGCCTCGGGAGAATCGTATGCGGAGTTCATTACTAAAACTTTTTTTGAACCACTCCGGATGAAAGACAGTTACGTTTTTTCAATTCTGGATACCCCAAGGGCCACCCGGTCATTCAGGATAAGCGGCCGACCCTACCCGCTTGAATACCTGGACGTGATTTATGGCGACAAAAATGTTTACAGTACGCCGGAAGATCTTTTGAATTGGGACGCAGCACTCCGGGGCGGGATATTATTTAAACAGGCAACGCTGGACAGTGCCTACACCCCTTACAGCCTGGAAAAACCCGGCCGCCGCAATTATGGATTGGGTTGGAGAATGATCGTCTACCCCTCGGGCAAAAAATTGATCTATCACAATGGATGGTGGCATGGAAACAGAACGGTTTTTATACGTATGATGGAAGAAAATGCAACCATCATCGCGCTCTGCAACAATGATAACAGAAGGGTCTATTCCTGCAAAAAACTCTGTGATGTTTTTGGAAACTATCAGCAGGAGCATGAGAGTCCGGACGATCAGGAAAGTGATCCGGAGGGACGTGGAGGAGAAAAGCGTTAAGCCTCCCGGGCTGCAATGATGCGTGACTAATTCCTATCTTCATAGTAATGAAAGATGTTGCCTCTTTTGTAAAAGGGTTCAATGAGCATTATTCCCTGGTCAACCTTGATACAGCCACTTCCATTTACAAACCCCGGGATCCTTTTTCCAACAAAGGAAATTTCGGACACGCCCTGTTGCTCGCCGGCAGCTTCGGAAAGATCGGTGCAGCAGTCCTGTCTGCCAGGGCCTGTTTAACCAGCGGCGCAGGATTAATTACAGCCCATTTGCCCGCCTGCGGTTATGCCATCATGCAAACTGCTTTGCCGGAAGCCATGGTGACGGTTGACCGGGATCCCAATCAGTTGACGGAACTTCCAAAAGAATTAAAACCTTATAACGTGATTGGAGCCGGACCAGGTATTGGAACCAGTGAGGCTACGAAGGGTATGATTAAAAAAATGATGAAATCCTTTTCTCATCCACTTGTCCTTGATGCGGATGCTCTTAATATTATCAGCAGGGATAAAAAACTTCTCAGTAAAATTCCAGCAAATTCAATTATAACGCCACATCCAAAGGAATTCGACAGGTTATTCGGACCACCCTCGGAAAATGTCCAGCGGTTTGCACTTGCAAAAACCAATGCCGTGAAATACAAGCTTATTATTGTTCTGAAAGGTCATTACACGGGAATATTTTGTCCGGACGGAAGCATTTGTTTCAACACTACCGGAAATGCGGGCATGGCAAAAGGAGGAACCGGGGACGTGCTTACCGGAATGATAACCGCTATGCTGGCACAGTCTTACGCGCCGCCCGATGCAGCAAAGCTGGCCGTTTTTCTGCACGGACTTGCTGGCGATATAGCGGCCGCAGAATCTGCCGAGGAATCCATGCTGGCTTCGGATTTGATTGGATGCATTGGAAAGGCGTTTGTTCGATTGAAAAAGGATACCGAAAAGCGGTTGACGGTTGCCAGTTGACCCTTACTTCATGTTCCTAATAATACCAGGCACCATTTCGAAATCAGTAGACTTATCCAGAAAATGATCGGCACCCATGGTCTTGCATAATTTTCTGTAATAAGCGCCGGACTTATTGGTGAGCATGATCACAATGGTTCCGGGGTTTTGCGACTTGGCCATCTCCAGTAAATCTATTCCCGAGCCATCGGAAAGATTGATGTCAAGAACAACCACATCCGGAACAAGACGCGTAAGGATTTCCCTGGCCTCAAAAACGGTTCCGCAACAAAATAAAGAATGGATTTTCAAGTCTTCCAACATAGAGATCAGGCGCTCTATGATGAGCGGTGAGTCATCTACAAGAAGTATTTTTTTGGAAATCACCTCTAAAGGATTAGGGGATTCAATTTACTGTTATCCCGGAGAAGCAAATATCGTAAATCCAATAATTTTCCTGTAGCCATTTGGTTGAAGGCCTGTAGTAAAAATACTACAACTTTATATTAGTTTTTGTTCGATGGCATAAAGTGTTAGTTCTGCATTGGTTTTGAGATTCATCTTCATCATAATACGGGATCTGTACGTGCTGATGGTAGTTACGCTTAAGGATAACCGTGATGCAATTTCAGAAACGGCCATTCCCCCCGCAATGAGTTTCAATACCTCAAATTCCCGGTCAGACAGGTATTCGTGGGATAATTTATCCATATCATGATCCAGTGAATTAGCCAGCTTTTCTGCGATCGTTGGCGTAATATATTTCTTCCCCTGCATAACCCGGTTAACAGCAGCGACCAACTGCTCAGGAGCAGAATCCTTGTTCAGGTATCCGGAGGCGCCTGATTTTAATACCCGGATAGCATACAGATCTTCTGAATGAACGCTCAGGATGAGTACCGGTAATTTGGGATAATGCTGCTTGATCTCCTGTAATACTTCCAGGCCGCTTCTTCCAGGCATGGATATATCCGAAATAATCACATCCCATGATTCGGCAAAAACAAGTTTTAGCAACCCTTCTGCATCTGTCACCTCTTCTATTAGCGCAGAAGGAAATGCTTCCAGCAGAATTTGTTTGAGTCCTTTTCGTACGACAGTATGATCGTCAGCTATAAGAAACCGGTGCATTCTATTGATTTAGGTTAGCCAATAATATTGTAAGGAATGGTTACTAAAACGGATGTGCCTTCTCCCCTCTTGCTATGAACTTTAAATTTTCCACCCATCATCAAAGCCCGCTCCTTCATACCCAGCAGTCCAAGCGTTTTTCTCCCCCCGGGCAGCTCCATTTCAAATCCTTTTCCATTGTCATCAATTCTCAACAATAAGTTCTCCGCTTCCTGGCTCAGGACAATTTCAATTTTTGTCGCGTGGGCATGGCGCGCTATGTTAGTCAGGGATTCCTGGCAAATTCTGAAAAGGCCGATAGAAATACCGGCCGGAAAAATAGTTTTTTTCACATCAGTAATAAAATGAGTTGGAATTGAAAATCGTTTTTGAAATTCTTCCGCTTGCCATTCGATAGCCGGAACAAGTCCGAGGTCGTCCAGGATCCCCGGACGAAGTTCAGTGGCAATCCGGCGTACGCTTTTAATGGTATTGTCCAATAGAACGAGCGCGTTGTCAATCCTTTCTTTGGTAAATTCATCCTCGTTCTTCATTTTTTTTGAAAGCCAGGAAAAATCCATTTTTAAGCCTGTGAGCTGCTGGCCAAGTTCATCATGAATTTCCCTGGCAATCCATGCGCGTTCTTCTTCTCTTATGTCTTGCAGATGGGAAGCAAGTTCCCGGATCTCGTCATAAGATTTTTTAAGTTCTTCCTCCGTGTTGATCTGCTCAGTAATATCATTTGAAAGTACGAGCCTTATGGGTTTTCCTTCAGATTCAAAATCATAGATACTCATCTCCACATGAATCAATTCATTTCCTTTTTTTCTATGGATCCAATGGCCTCCGTTGGTTGCGGCATGGATCTGCTGGCGGGTATCATTAACAAAGCGGGCTTCTTCTTCCTCGGGCCGGATTTTCTTCGCATCGAGTTCCATGAATTCCTTCCTGCTGTATCCATAATGATTCAGGGCAGCAATATTCACGTCAATGATTTCAAAGGTCTCGAGCGACATCATCCACATGGGCATCGGATTGCTCTCGAATAACATTTTATATTTTTTTTCAGACTGGACTACCACCCGGACATTTTCTTTCACTTCCCTTTCCAGCCATTCATTTGCCTCTTTAAGATGATCCTCCTTCCGTTTCCTTTCGGTGATATCCCTGCATACCATGACGAAACCATTCAATTCGCCATTTTCATTATGTGTCTGGCTCACAGACGCCAGAATGGTTAGCTCATCATTACGGCTGTTTACGTGCAGCGCTTCACCCGTCCAGTATCCCTGATTCTTCAATTGATCACGGAGAGCGGACCTGGCTTCCTCAGACATGCGGATGGATAAAACTTCTTCGAGGGGTCGGCCCAATATTTCTTCCTCTTTGAAGCCATACAAATTTTCAGCGGCCTTATTCCATGTTTTTAATTCATAGTCTGTTCCTATGGAGATAACCGCATCACTGGTATCCTCCAGTAAACGGGCCAGGCTGGCATTTTGATCCTGCGCTTGTTTTTGCTCAGTAATATCCCTGGTAATTTTTGCAAAACCCTTTAAGTGTTTATCCTTGCTGTAGATTGGAGTGAAAATGACATTGGCCATAAACCTGGACCCATCTTTACGAAACCTCCAGCCAGTGCATTCATAATGGCCAAGGGCCAAAGCCGATTTTAAATTCTTTGCAGGTAAGCCTTCCTGCTGATCTTCCCCTGAATAGAATATATCAATATTCTTACCCAATATTTCTGTTTCTTTATACCCCTTAATACGTTGGGCGCCTTTGTTCCAGCTAATAATCGTCCCATCAGGATCGATCATGAAAATGGCATAATCCCCTATTCCGTCCAACAGCAGATCAACCCGCGATTCCCCGGCGAACCATTTAACCGTTTTGAGGGAATTTGGAAAAAACCTGCTGTACAGGATCCTGCTGACAAGAAATCCTGCAAAAAATATCAGTACAAGGAGTATAATGAAGCCGGCTTGGTCACTTTGAAAGAACACCCAATTGTGCATACCTCAATGATAGATCATATACAATTTAATCAATTTTCATAGTAAAGGCAAATCAGTCCAGGCCAGGAGCAACCGGGAAATTGAAGATATAAGGGTAAACACTTAGTAGGAAAATAGCCGGATCGGGGATCCCGGAATCAGGAGAAAATCAATATTATCAGAAGCTATATTTCACATAGCCGTTCTTCGAATTAAGGACATTCACCAGCGATACAGAGTTTCTAACCTGGAGCTTTCTAAGAATATTGTGGCGGTGAACTTCAACGGTCTTTATGGATATACTTAATCTGCCAGCGATATCTTTTGAGCGGAGTCCCTGTCGAATGCACTGGGAGATCTGGATCTCTTTGTTGGTGAGAGATCCCATACTGTTGTCGGTGAGGGTTCCGATATTTGAAGAATCCATAACCGGCAGCGCGTGTACATCAAATCCCTGTTTCAGGATTTCTTCGCATACATACAAATCGCCAGAGTGAACAGCCAATATGGCTTCATACATTTCTTCGCGACCGGAATTTTTCGTGATATATCCTTTCGCGCCGGCAGCAAACATTTTCTTTACAAAAAGCAATTCGGAGTAGAATGAGAGGCCAATCACTTTGGTTTCCGGCGAAACAATTGCGAGGCGCGCGGTTGCCTCGAATCCATTTAGCGGCATCATATTAATATCCATCAGGACTATCTCCGGATTTTTGATTGCTGCAATTTCGACAGCTTCGGATGAATCGCTGCAGGATGCAACAACTGTAAATCGGCTGTCAGTATTCAGGATGAAAGTCCAGGTTTCCCGGATCAGTTTATGATCTTCCGCGATGAGGATTCGAATTTTTTCCATTGCTTTGGGTTAAACATGAGGTATTGAATGCAAGATAATAGAGAAAGAATGGACTTGAAATAGAACAAAACACGTATTTGAACAGTAAAAATTCCTTTTCCGTTGTAGAATATGAACTACAGACAAAAACAATAAATCAAAAAAAAATATTATCCATGTTATTCGACAGTTTGCAGATCCGGACCATTCAGTTGAAAAACCGCATCGTCATTTCTCCCATGTGCCAATATTCTTCTGTAGACGGCTTTGCCAACGACTGGCACCTGGTACATCTGGGGTCCCGCGCTACAGGCGGTGCTGCTCTGGTGATGCAGGAGGCTACTGCGGTGAGTCCTGAGGGCCGCATTACCCTGGATGATATGGGTCTTTGGAAGGATGAGCAGGTGGAACCCCTAATCAGAATCAACCGGTTTCTGCAATCTCATGGTGCAATAGCAGGAATACAACTCGCCCATGCTGGTCGAAAGGCCAGCAGTATATCACCCTGGAAAGGAGGAAAAGAGTTACCCGTGAAAGATGGCGGATGGGTTACGCGCGCACCATCTGCAATTCCGTTCAGGGATACCGATCAGACACCGCATCCGCTCTCCGTTTCCGAGCTCAAACAGGTGGCGATAGATTTTCGGAAGGCCGCCCGCAGAGCCCTCACTGCTGGCTTTCAGGTATTGGAAATCCATGCTGCTCATGGGTATCTGCTTCATGAATTTTTGTCTCCACTGAGTAATAAAAGGACGGATGAATATGGGGAAAGCTTTGGAAACCGGATCAGGTTACTCACAGAAGTCGTGGATTCCATTCGGGAAATTTGGCCTTCTGAATTGCCTTTGTTTGCGAGAATTTCCGCAACGGACTGGGCTGAAGGTGGCTGGAATCCGGATGAATCCGTAAGATTGAGTTCTATATTAAAACAAAAAGGGGTTGACCTGATTGATGTATCATCCGGAGGACTGGTTCCGAACGTAAAAATTCCTTTGGCCCCCGGTTATCAGACGCCCTTTGCAGAAAGGATAAGGAAAGAAGCAGCAATATTTACCGGTGCAGTAGGATTGATAACAAAGNNGCCAGGGAACTGGGCGCGGAAATTAAATGGCCGCCCCAATACGAACGCGCTAAATAAAAAAGGTCCCGGGAGAGCCCGGGACCAGATAAGCTTGGCCATTGATTTTTCAAAGTAGGGATTTTAACTATTGATTTGGGACGGTATTGGACACGGTTTCACGGTTTTTCATAAGGATCAATGAATTTTCAATGGCCAGGTCTTCATCGGGTTTAGATAAGGAATTCAAAAGGTTAGCAACGATAAGCGTAAAGGTTTCAGAGGTTTAGTTTTCATGGACCGGAT
>PLEB01000247.1 GCA_003136915.1 Chitinophagaceae bacterium | reverse complement strand
CACCCAGGATGAGAACAACACCGGCCAGCCCCTGGAATCTTTGCATGAAAGCCAGTTTTATTTGATCACGGAAGATAATGGAATTCCGTAAGAAATGGATTCCATCTCCGGTTTCCTTTCCGGGCATGACAAACTTTTCCTTCGTAATTTTGAGGCTTACACAAACCATGGTGGAATGGATTTCGGGAAAAATCAGGTACACAGCCTCGTGAAAAATCAGTCCCTTGCGGCATTGCGCAGGATTGGAGAAAAAGTTTTAAATAAGGAAAGGATTCAAGCTGATGAAGGCCTCTTGCTCTTTGAAAAAGCGCCGCTGGCTTTTACAGGCGCACTGGCCAATTATGTCCGTGAACAATTACATGGGGATAAGACCTATTTTAACCGGAACTTTCACATAGAGCCAACCAATGTTTGTGTATTCACCTGTGCTTTTTGTTCATATTCACGAGTATACGCACATCGCGATGAAGGCTGGGAACTGAGCCTGGAACAGATGATGGATATGGTCAGGAAATACGATGGCAAGCCGGTTACAGAAGTGCATATTGTAGGAGGTGTTCATCCAAAAATGAATCTTTCCTTTTTTGCCGAGCTCCTGCAAAAAATCAAGAAACATCGTCCGGATCTCCATATAAAAGGTTTCACTGCTGTTGAATTGGATTATATGTTCCGTAAGGCAAAACTGACAACGGAAGAGGGCATGAAGACCCTGCATGAGGCCGGGCTCGATTCAATGCCCGGAGGAGGAGCTGAAATCTTTGCGTCTGAGATAAGAGAAAAAATCTGCCCGGACAAAGTCAGCGCCGAAGAATGGTTACACATTCACCGGGCAGCCCATGCATTGGGCATGCATACGAATGCCACCATGCTCTATGGTCATATAGAAAAATATCATCATCGTATCGATCATATGGAAAGGCTGAGATCACTTCAGGATGATACAGGTGGCTTCAATACTTTTATTCCTTTAAAATTCCGCAACAAGCAAAACGACATGAGCCACGTTCCGGAAAGCAATGTGATCGAGGATATGAAACTCTATGCAGTGAGCCGTTTGTACATGGATAATTTCCCGCACCTGAAAGCTTACTGGCCAATGCTGGGCAGGCAAAATGCACAGCTGACGCTTTCCTTCGGTGTAAACGATCTGGACGGAACGATAGATGATTCCACAAGAATTTATTCAATGGCAGGTTCCGAAGAACAACATCCATCACTGTCCACTGCCCAGCTCGTTGCCCTTATAAAGCAGGCAAAGCGGGAACCTNNACACACTTTATCATGAGATCAAAAACTACAAAGACGCAGACCTTGCATTCATGGATACAGACTCAAACTACAATTGAGTTTTTTATTTGGCTCTTACGATGATCCCAAAATGCAGATCTTTTATTTTTTTGTCGGGCTCCTCCATACCAATAATCTGAGCCCTCTTTGCCCCCGCTCCTTTGAGAGCCGCTGCGACGGATAAAAACCGGTCCCGGTACAATTTTTTATTATTCTGACTGACTGCACTTTGGTCCGGAGACCCACCGATTTTTATTTTCACTCTGTGATAAGCTTTTAATATTGAGCCGACATTCTCAATCTGGTCAATACTTTCACTGGTTATATCGGCTGTTCCCGAATTGAAATTCAGTTGATCAAAATCAAACCACATATTTTTCCCGGCCTTAGCTACCGGATCATTCAGAAAATTCAGCAGGAGATCTTCCATTCCACCTTTGCTGGCGCTAATTTCTTTCCCGTCAGGCAATTTTAGCTGTAACTGCTGGGGCACGGGAGTTGTGGAAGAAGTAGTATCCTTAGTAATGGCAACCGTGTCTGACATTATCGGAATAACGGATGCTGCTGAACGCCTGTTTATAAAATATCCGATAACAGCCATAAGCATGAGGATCACCAGTACGGGAAGGATCCAGCGTGACCCGGAACCTGACTTTGGCGGTGCATGACCTGCGGACTCTAACCTTCCTTCCGGATTGGACGATACAGCGGCGGACAATTCTCCGGATACTTCGGATAAATTACCCAGGTCGAGTACACTGGCGATATTAAGTCCGGAAGGCAGCGCAGTCAGAATATTCTCTTTCTGTGCATTCAAAAATGAAAGGAGTCCGGCTGCATTCAGATTGGAATCTGTCACCTGCTTTCCCAATACGCCCATCGCTGCGGGAGCAGCAACGCAGAGCAAGGCATGTGCCGATTTGGGGCTGGTACCTGAAAAGCTGGAAATGGCATTGGTAATTCTCTGAACTCTGTCGCCAAACAGGGTCCCCAGAATAGCTTCAGCTTTGGAATCCTGGCCATCCCCATTATCCATAAGGACCTTAAGATTTTCCGGAATTCCTGTTTTCTCTGAATCAACGGCAATATTTAGCACACTATACACTTCGCCAGATCCTGCTTTATGAAGCACCCCCGTGAGAATAGTTGGGATAATCCCTTTCATTGCCTGTTGAACATTTGCTGAATGTTCGTTGAGCATGACCGCTGCCTTATTTAGGAAATCGTCGGGAAGCAGGATATTGATTGATTCGATGAGATTTAAGGGCATACAATACGTATTTGGATGAGGAATACCATTACCGTATGGTTTAGGGTGACCATATTGAAGTTAGGAATAATATCCGTATTGTCGAATCCGTTGATGTTGAACTTCAAAGCCCTAATGTTTACCTTTGCGGATATGGAGCAAGCGCATACGCACGAACATTCCGGACATACACACGATCACGGTCATTCCCATAGCCACGTCATTGAATTGAAGACGGTGAACACGGCTTTTATAGTGGGCATTGTGCTCAATCTGGCTTTTGTTGTTGTAGAAGTGATTGCCGGGTTTATTATCAATTCCCTATCGCTTCTATCGGATGCCGGACATAATCTGGCTGATGTGGCCAGCCTTGGTCTTTCCCTGTTTGCTTTCCGCATGCTGAAGGTAAAATCCAACGCAACTTATACCTACGGATATAAAAAAACTACGGTGCTCGTCGCGCTGCTTAACGGAGGAATTCTGCTGATCTCTATTGGCGCAATTTTGTATGAGTCGGTACAGCGCCTCATTGAACCCGAGCCCCTACCCGGCCGGATGATCTCGATAATAGCTGCTATCGGTATCCTGATCAATGGTCTCACGGCCATGCTTTTTTTTCGCAGCAGGGAAAACGATCTTAATATCAAGAGCGCATTCCTTCATCTGGCCGCCGATGCGGTAGTTTCTGCAGCGCTGGTAGTCGGTGGTATCGTTATTTATTTTACCAGTTGGTATTGGATTGATCCTTTGCTTGGTATCGGTGTGGCCATCGCCATCGTATTCAGTACATGGAAATTGCTGAAAAGCAGTCTGCGTTTATCATTGGATGCGGTTCCTCAGGGAATAAATCTGAATGCG
>PLEB01000101.1 GCA_003136915.1 Chitinophagaceae bacterium | reverse complement strand
CCAATATTGCCAAACTGAATGTAGAATATATTAGGGCTGGATTAAGTGAAAAAAGTTGATGGTTGATAGTTGATGGTTGATGGATCTCAGGCGCGAATTCAAAACTAAAGTCCATCAACCGTCTACTATCAACCATCAACGATAAACTAAGGGTGAACCGAAAATAAACCAACACTCCCCCCCACCCATTCCTGATCCTTGTTATAGCGGACGCCGATCATTTTTCCCTTACTCAGCCTCGCGAGATTGATGGCTGCCCTGGGTCGTTCCGCTCCTTCAGGCCACATGTACATGATCCTGATTTCCGCTTTGGCCGGAGTATGCGGCGTCTGAATCACGGAAGCATAATTAACTTTTTGCTGAAGGATCCAGTTTTCCGGATCCGCAATGGAAATAAAATCTTCTTTTTTTATATCGATGATAACGCCCTGTCCGGCAAATGAAAAAAGAGGTTTCAATACATAGTTCCCGAGATCTTCCGGGATCTGCTTTACCTGGTTGAGGAAAAAGGTTTTAGGAACATAAGGGTTTCGAATAGAGGGGAGTGTATGTTTCGAAATGCGGTAAAACCAGTTGGGATGNNGCATGTTGTGCATGAAGGTCATCAAAAATGATCCGGTTATAAATCCTTTCGATCCGGGTTTTCTTTTTTGTTTCTTCATTGATATAATATAATTGATCCCCTTCCGGAATCAATTCCGTGATGCAAACAGGTTGAATGCCCAGGTAATCCCGCGTGCAATAGAAATCAATTCTCGTTTTTTGTTCATGGGGTTTTATTTCCAGTAACACGACCTGCTCCGGAAGAGCGTTTCCCAGTATCAGCTTTTTAAATTCGGCGAGATAGGTTTCCCTGGTATATCCACTGAGGAAAGGAGAATAATCTGCAGGCAGGGAGAAATGTTTTCTCATCACGTCAGGATAGTAAACCTGAAATGCATAAAGTGTCGGGAATCCCTGCATTTCTATGAGCTGCGGCTCCAGCTCTTTACGCTCATTCATACAAACTCCAAAATCAAAGGCTATAAAAGCACAGGGAGACTCTTCTCCGGGCACGAAATCGCTGGCAGGGATTGCTTTTTCGCTCTGCTTCCTGAAATTCGGTGAGAGGATGAGATCTACAATGGATTCGCAGGTACCGATCATCTTATCCCGGAAATCTGATGGAACGAAAATAGGTGTCTCCGCTACACGGAATTCAATGCTTCCGGGATGCCTGGAATTCAGGTCTTGCAAAAAATCACCATAATTTTCTGCAGTGAATGCCTCATTAAATGATTTTCGGAGATGGGGAATCATGATTTTTACTTTAAGAACATCAGCTCCTGCCCCTGGCTGTATTCAAAAAATTCGGTATGACCCTGGAATATGTGTTGCGAATTTTATCGGGATCATTCAGATGCTGGATCATGCGTTTCCATTTCTCTTCCCCATAACCTTCGATAACCGTTTTCTTTTTGTCCTCCCTTTGCAAATACATGCTCATGCCGAGCGGGTCGGCCTCCGGATGAAATTGTGTACCCAGCATATAGTCGTTGAATCGGATAGCCATGATCGCTCTCTGCAGGGGTACATGCGGCCTTTCTTTTTCGATGGCCAGGATGCTGGCTCCCTTTCTCTTCATATCTGAGCGATCCTCTTCGATCACCTGGTAGTCCCGGCTATCGACCGCATAAAAGGGATCTTTCAATCCGCGGAATACGGCCTCCTTTTTCCCTTCCGCTTTCATATGCATGGGAAAAATACCAAAAGCGGTAGACCGGCGGCGGGTCACTTTTCCCGTCTTGAAAAACCGGCACGCGAGTTGGAAGGAATGACAGATAAACAAAACGTATTTTTTGTCGGGTTCATTGGATACGATGTTATGCTTTACCAATCCGTGCAGCCAGTCCATATATTTATTATCCCAGCTCAGACCTTCGCTGTCAAGCGGACTTCCGGGACCACCGGTGGACAAATAAATATCATGGGAAAAATCCGGAAATTCTTCCTGTATCCTAATATCAAATGTCCTGGATTCTACAGGTAAACCATTAGCCGTGCTGTATTCATGTAATATTTGTTGTATGCAACGCATACCTTCGTTGGGGCGTCCTTCGTAAAGATCAAGAATAGCAACACGCAGCGGTTTAGTCATGCTGCAAATTACTCTAAAATCAGCTGTTATGCCCTCATCCAAAAAAAGTTCAGACCAGCGCTCAAAAAAATTTGAGCCGAACGTTGAATTGTCAGGAAGCGCAAAAAAGATCCCGCCTGGAAATAATACGGGAACCACCACACTCAATGAGGTGATTGAGGTTTCGGTCACACTAAGGAGAAAAACAGCCATCAGCAGCAGCGTAAAAGGAATTGGCAAAGGAAAACAAAAAGCAGTCAGCCGGGAACAATTCAGCCGCCGTTTCGGCGCGTCTCCGGAAGATGTACAGCTCGTAAAGGGATTTGCACAATACCACGATCTCACCGTGTTAGAGGTTTCTATCCCGAGGAGGGTCGTAATATTAAAAGGAACCGTTCAGCAATTCAGCCAGGCCTTTGGCGTCTATCTCGCAAATTTCACAGCTGATTCAGGGATCAGCTTCAGGGGAAGAAGCGGAAGCATCCGAATTCCGGAATCCCTTAAAGACATTGTCACCGGTGTATTCGGATTAGATAACCGTCCCCAGGCAAGGCCCATGTTCAGAATGTTGCACTCGGATGGTCATGTTATCCAACCAGAAGCCGCATCGGTTTCCTACAACGCAAATGCCGTCGCAAAAGCATATAAATATCCTTCAGGCGTAACAGGTGCCGGTCAGTGTATTGCGCTGATTGAACTGGGCGGTGGCTTCCGGAATTCCGACATGCAGGTTTATTTTCAGAAACTTGGCATAGCACTTCCTGAGATTAGCGCTCAATCGGTAGATGGTGCAAATAATTCTCCATCCACTCCTGATTCTGCCGATGGCGAAGTTGCACTGGATATAGAAGTAGCCGGAGCCGTAGCGCCCGGAGCAAAAATTGTTGTTTATTTTGCGCCGAATACTGATAAAGGATTTCTGGATGCTATCACAACGGCAATTCATGATGAAGGAAATAATCCTTCGGTGATCTCTATAAGTTGGGGCGCCGCCGAGAACCAATGGACCCAGCAGGCAATAACTAATTTTAACGAGGCATTTATGTCGGCCGCTTCATTGGGTGTAACCATTACTGTTGCTGCAGGTGATAACGGATCATCCGACGGTCAAACCGATGGGAAAGCACATGTTGATTTTCCAGCGTCGAGCGCCTACGCACTTGCCTGCGGCGGAACCAAATTGCTGAGTGCCAGCGAGACCGTCTGGAATGACCAGGACGGTTGGGCAACCGGTGGCGGAATCAGCGATGTGTTTCCTGTTCCCGATTACCAAAAGGCAATTAAACTTCCGCCTTCAGTGAATTCAAAAACCCGGAAGGGAAGAGGTGTTCCGGACGTTGCCGCCAATGCTGACTCAGCAACCGGATATAATGTGCTGGTTGACGGTCAGTGGTCAGTTATCGGGGGAACAAGCGCAGTTGCGCCGCTGATCGCAGGACTAATCGCACTGGCCAATCAAAAATTAAACAGGAATGCCGGATTCATCCATCCGAAAATTTACGCCGCCAATGCAAAAGTATTTAAAGACATAACCCAGGGAAATAACAATACTGCAAAGGGTGGTGGATATTCTGCAACAGTCGGCTGGGATGCTTGCACCGGCCTGGGCGTCCCCCTCGGGACCGTTGTGGGGGTGCTTTGAAGAATGTGCAAATGTGAAAATATGGAAATGTGCTAATTAATTTTCAAATTTTTCACATTTACACATTCCTAATCAAACTTCCTCCCCTTTGTATACCAAAAGTCTCTGTAAGAGAATATAAAGCTGGCGCCGATATACCCTTCCTTGATGAGGTCGTTGTCGGTCGTTCCCCTGACGCCGTATTGAAGTATTACATTACAACTCAGCGGGCTTCGCATTGAATTCACGCCGAAGCCGACGGTTACCCCCATGTCGTTTATGGATTTTCCATTGACTATAAGATAGGATTGGCTATAATACAATCCGGTTTGCAGGAAACTGGTTTCAAACAGCTGGTTAAAAGCTGTTTTCTTTTTGGAAATCTCGAAACCGACGGAAGCGCGCTGACTGTTTTGGTAAGCGTAACTGCTGGTGTTGGAATGCAGTTGACCCCAGCTCTGATAACGGTAATCAGCAAGAAATGTATATTTCTTGTTATGGGTTATCGCAATTCCGGCACCGTAATCCGGAGGGATATTAAATGTTCCGACAGTTTCCTTTGTACGGACGGCAACAGAGTCAATATTAAGCACGGTTATCGTATGATCCGTATTGAGTGTGCCCTGATTCGCATATACAAGGCCGATAGTAATATCCCAATGCTTGCCCAGGGCAGTATAATATTGCAAACCGTAATTAAAATAGAAATTACTGTAAAATGTATTATCGTTCTTTGAAAGATAAATTGCGCTTCCCGCAGGCCCCTGGAGAATGTTCTTCGAATTAATGGAGCCGAAAAGGTAGGAAGAAGTTATCCCAATGGAAAGGTGGTGAAAAAATTCATAGGCGTTGGACCAGTAAACCTTATTGATACCTCCGAATCCTTCATTGTAGGAAGGAATTGCGTTTCCACCATATCCCAATGCTTGCAAATTGCTGAATTCGTAATTTTCTGTGCTAAAAGGAGTCAGCCCCACGGCACTTCCCCAGTGTTTGAAGAGTTTGGTGCCGAATGTAAATCTTTTAAAAGTGATATCGCCGGACGTGCTGTAGGCCGCGCTTACCGGTTGCCCGGAATAATTAATATAATCTCCCGTTATTCCGAGTTCACCGGCAAAGAATTGGTCGTCCAGTGCACTGAGAGAAGCAGGGTTGTTCGTGATGATATAACGGTTGTTCCGGTAAGCAATTCCGGTAGATGAAAGTCCGGTCGTGCGGTTCAAAAAGCCATCTTCAATATCTCCGATTCCGTTTATGGAGTAAGGAGAATTATTATTTTGTGCACCTACTTCAGCCAGGAGCAGCATGGAAAATAATATGGTCAAATATATTCTCATGAAAGAAGAACAGTTCGGTTTGTTCATGCTAATAATATGAAGCATAAAAGACATTCAGCGAAATTCGATTTACTTTCAGAGGAGTAAACTGGTCCCCTACAACCACCCGGTTGAACGTCGTATTATAGGCAGGTGCAGGAATCGTTAACATGATCCCGTTGATCGCATTGTCCTGAGTTCCTTTTAAAATGGCCTGCTGGATATATGGCGTCACATCATAAGTATAAGCCGTATTTGCTCCGTAGAGATAATCTATAAAAAGACTTCCGGTGCCAGTAGCTGCTGATGTTCCTAAGGTATTTGCCTGCGTGGTATTGATTAAATTGATCTGGGGCGGCAGAGCATAAATTGGACTATAAGTTCCATCCACCGGTTTTATAGTCAGCGTTGCTCTCAGCACACTCAGGTAGTCAGGGTATTGAAGCAAATTACCTAAGGTTGGGAAAAGCAATTTTACATAAAGAGCTGTAGAAGGCTGCAGATAGGATGCGTTGCCGGTGGAAGCGGAAGAGATTTCAGGATTCAGTTCACTGATGTTCTGTATAAGAGTTCCTGTTCTGTCGGCCGTAATCCTGTTGAATTGATTTGTTTTGTTGACATAAGGGAAATCTACAATCAGAGGCTGGTAAACAACGCCCGGTTCGTGATAATGCAAACGGACAAATAAGGAATCCCTGAATCCATAAATAGCCCCCGGCATTGTAGTATCCGGATAAATCGTCAACCCCTTAAA
>PLEB01000403.1 GCA_003136915.1 Chitinophagaceae bacterium | reverse complement strand
CGGGGAAATCCGGGTGCTTTTTTTCTGAGATGGATTAGTGCAATGAATTCGAGGGAGAGGCCTGCACCATAGAGAGCGATATCGATCACCAGCAGGTCACCCAGGGGCCACATGACCAAAAAACTGACCACGACTGCGCAAACAATAATGGATATATAAGGCGTTTGGTATTTGGAATGTGTTCTGGTGAAAACAGCGGGCAGCAAACGATCCTTCCCCATAACTGCTGGCACACGTGAAACCGAAAGAAGCACAGCAATAAAAATTCCGAGCATGCTGGCCATGCCTGCAAAAGAAAGAAGTGCGCCCAGCCATTTTCCACCCATTAACTCACCCAGGTACGGAATTCCTTTATCTGAAAGTATTTCTGTCGAAATCCCCGAGCGAATCGCCAGCCAGACCATCGCGATATAAATAAGATAAATGGATGAAAAAGCCAGGAGGATGGAAAACAGGTATGATTTAACCGGGCGCCTCACTTCGCCTGCATAAGTAGTGGCATTATCCCAACCGATATAATTCCACATGATAGTAAAAAGTGCCATACTGAAAGGAGAGAAACCAGTTGGTGCGGCCAGTTTTAATGGACCTGCATGCAGCGGATGAATCGAGCCAGTAAGAAAAAGCAGGAGAAATGGGATGATCACGATCACCGATAAAACAAGAGCGGATCTTCCAACCGGAACGATCCCCCGGATATTGAGCGCAGCGTTGATCCAGATGACCGCAAGAAAGACGGGCATTTTATAGTTGTGAATATCGGGAAAGAAAAAAGCAGCATATTCAACTAAGAATACCGGATAGATGGCGAGGTCCACGAAAGTGTAAAGCCAGGTCCACCAGCCTTCATAAAAAGCCCAGCGCAGACCGAGACCAGCTTTCACCCATTCGTAATAACCACCTTCTACTGGCATCATGCTGTTCAGCTCCAAAACAGTAAGGATGCAGGGAATATCCCAAAGCAAGGGAACGATGAACAGGAGTGGGATTGCCCAACTGCCTCCATAGCCTAGCAAAGGTTCAATTCCATAGGGGCCTCCTGAAACGGTAAAAAAAATAACCGCTGCCAGCGGGATCCGGCCGAGTTTGCGAATTTTATTTGCTGAAATGAGCGTCGTGGATTTCATTGCTCTGCCAGGTTGCTGAGGAGCAACGATACAGTTTTTTCCTTAAAAATTTATCCGTTATATTTGCCGCCCTTGGCAAGCATAAAATGCTTGTTTTGCAACGGTAAAAAATGGCCCCGTAGCTCAATTGAATAGAGCATTTGACTACGGATCAAAAGGTTTCAGGTTTGAATCCTGACGGGGTCACACAGCCCGCGCCCCTATTGAGTTTCAGAGGGTCACGGACAAATTTACGGACAAAATCTAAAGGGGAAAACCGGTTCTTACCGGTTTTTTGTTTTTATAGCTGGATAATAAATCTTTGAATTAATGTGGCCTTCTTGACCTGCAATTCCCGGCCTATAATCCATTTAGGTGGACTAATTTTCGCCCGGTTTTCTAATAGTTTAATGTTTTAATTCTCCAATATCCTTTTCGTCCAACAAAAACCAATCCTCATCAATTAGATCTTCGATAGAAACCGTCTTTTGTGAAGTTCCCGTATAACCAGTAATGAAAATATCCCTTGCAATTTCAGCCTTGTGATCTTGTTGTATTATTTTTCTTATTATCCAAATTTCCTTCCCTTCTGATCCTTTCGAAATGTGAACCCCGTATTTTAGGGTATTCAAGTTTTCATCCACAATTTTTTCCATATACTTAGAGTTTATTTTCCAAGGTACGATATAAGCGATTTTCTTTTAGCATTACCTTCGCCTCATGCCATCCAAATATGGAACCAAGAGGACTCATTCTCACCCCCTACGCTTGTAGAAAGAACAGCAGCCGCAAGAGGTGCCATGTTGTTATTACATGTAAAAATCAAAAACAACTTATCTTTTTTACATTTTTGTATTTTGACGAAAAAAATTAAATATTATGAATAATAAAAAGGATAGCCCTGGAGTTTATATTCCCCCACCCTTATTTTATGTTTTGACATTTTTAGCTGCTGTATTTATTCAAAAGAAAGTTTCAATTAATGATTCGGTATTTCATTTACAGTTTATCAAAGTGATTGGCATATTATTTCTGGCGATTTCCATGTTTTTCTCATTCACTAGCTTAAGAAAGTTTTTTTTAAGTAAAAACACTTTAATACTAATTAAACCAGCATCCTCTTTACAAACAAATGGCATTTATAATACTTCCCGAAATCCAATGTATGTTTCACTTGCACTTATTTATTTAGGTCTAACTTGTTTGATTGGTAATTGGTGGAATATTATTTTATTCCCACTACTCTTCGTAATAATTCAAGAATACGTTATTAAAAGCGAAGAGAAATACCTTGAACGAGCCTTTGGGGTTGAATATTCTAATTACAAAAGAAGAGTAAGAAGATGGTTATGACAGGCTGTTTGAATAAT
The DNA here is from genome assembly GCA_003136915.1 of Chitinophagaceae bacterium. Taxonomy (GTDB): domain Bacteria; phylum Bacteroidota; class Bacteroidia; order Chitinophagales; family Chitinophagaceae; genus Puia. The sequence continues at coordinate 5,488 of PLEB01000403.1, read as the reverse complement.
CGAAATAAAATACATTCTACATACCGTTTTTTAACCCTTTTTATAAGAGGCAGATGTGATAGATTGGATTAAATTTTATTTTTGTGGCGATGAGTATGAATCAAATCAGGCTGTATGATCTTTTCAGGAAAGAATTGCGTTTGCCTGACGAGAAAGCTGCCGCCTTCGTGAAAGCGGTTGGAGATGTGGTAGAATCGGAAGCAGCAAGCAAAAATGATTTGCTTGCAACAAAAGACGATATCCATGTTTTAAAGAGTGATATGCATGTCTTGAAGAGTGATATGCATGTCTTAAAGAGTGATATGCATGTCTTAAAGGGGGATGTCCATTCTTTGGAGTTAAAGATTGAGCAATCAAAGACTGATATCTACAAAGCCATGTCCCTGACAGGCATTGTACAAATCATTGCGATCCTCAGCGGCACATTGGCTATTGTAAAATTGATGAAATAATTTACCCGGCGGGAACCTAGTGAAGGATTGTTAGTTTGATAAGGATCATCAAAAAAATAGTAATCAATATTGAAAAGCGGGCCACATTTCCAATATATCTTAGTTTGTCAGATACTCTTCTGGGTAATTTAGCACCTATTTTTACGGTTAAAAAGAGAATTGTAAAAGTCAATGCAAATACAATGAATGATATATATTGCCAGGGTTGCATAAGATGATTTTCGTAATTTGAAGTTATCTATTTCAACAAGTGTTATTGGTTTGTTTCACTGAATGAAAACATCTCAAAAATGGGCGTCGCGCTTCTACAATGCCCCTTTTACGGCGAAAAAAAGCACGAATCCAGCGTCGAGGATCAATAACCCCAGGACACAAATAATAGCCCATTTTAGAAATTTCAGACTCATATAATTAGTATTGTAAATGCAATACTAGCTTGAGTTGTTCTTTTGGATAAGGGGAATTACACTGGTTTTTTGAAGGGTATTTTTCCCGGGTATGTGGACCTTTTACACGGGTTCCGGACTGGTCTTTTTGACCTTATTCGCCGCGGTCCAGGCTATCACAAACGCAACCCCGCTGAAAGCCAACGCTTCGAATACGCTGGTCAATTCGTTGCCATTATCTGAAGGAAGTGCAACAACAGCTCTGGGAATATGCAAAAGGACTAACCATAGAAAGATCATGATGCCCAGGAGAAGGGCTACCAATCTCAACTTGATTTTAAGAATAATGCAAACTCCGGATCCAATAAGGGCCACTGCTGCAAAATAGGTCCAGAAGTTATGGACGGGAATCCAGGCAGGAACAAGACTGGCTACAAATTCTGTGTAAATGAAATGGTCAATTCCGAAGACGATCATGGTTATGGAAAAAAATACCCTGCCCCAGGGAATGAATAATTCCAGGAAGCGATATAACGAGGATATTTTGTTTGCTGCCGGTTCTCTCAAGGGCAAAGAACCCGCAATGGCAAACGCCCCTCCGGAGAGGGCAAGCAGTTTAAGCGGATTTGACCATGCGCCGGGACTGGCCGTATTGGGACTGACAAATACCATATAAGGGAGATGAAATGCGAGAAAGAACAAGAGCATGACTCCGCCCGTGATCAACGCTCCCTCGCGCGGTTTTTTACTAAGGCAGATCATAATAGCTGCAAAAATCAGGGCAGACCCTGCGCCGCCTGGCTCAGTTGGGAACTTATGCATCCATAGGGGCCATTCAGGCAAAATGACCGGGCGAAAATCCCGGTAAACCCAATGCTGGATGCCGATTCCGGTTATACCGATACCATAGAAATATCGGCCTGCTTTGTTCAGTATCTCCATAAATGGATTTGCCCGGTTATTGTAATGGTCTATCTGATTCTGCGATAGCTTCTGTATATGACCGAATCTATCATATCCGCGTTCACGATATTCATTTTTGTATCAAAAAAATAAAAAATCGAATCTCTGTGGTGGTTATTATTTTTTCTGATCTGGTACTGGCATATGACCAGGAATCCAAATGCCTTTTTTGTGTCGCCTGACCTGATCGAGTTGGTTACAGAGTCAATCTGGATCAGCATATATTTTATTTCATTATTATAGAATTCAACGCTATCTGTAAGTCGTTCTTTTTGGGCATTCGCCAGTTGATTCTGTACATGATATAATTCTCTTTTGTAAATACTATCATCAATGATCCTTCCCAATTTTTCAACCATGGTATCTATTTTCAGAACTTGAAAGGAATCTACAATAATCGATGGATCAATCTTATTCACATGTTTGGAAAAATTCGATTTTAATTGCTCCGGAATGCTATCGCGATCATATCCGCAAGAGGTGTACATAATACACAAAAGGAGCAGCGGTAGGGTTGTCTTATTCATGGAGGGGCTTTCGCTATAAGTAATTACCTAAGATAATCCTATTAGGCCGGAGTGCCATGAACCCACCTCATTTTCCCGTTCCCCTTGAACCAGCCAAACCTGCCGCCGGTTGTTGTCAGGGCGCATTGGCCAAACAATTGCAATGACATCGAAAAGAACCATGGGTTGGGCATTGATTGCGGGTGGCAGCAAGGGCATTGGATACTATATAGCAGAGGCATTGGCTAAAAGGGGCTATGATATTTTATTGGTTGCCCGCAATCCGGAGGAATTATCAGCGGCGAAAACCAGCCTTCAGGATAAATTTCGTATCCAGGTGGAAATCTTATCCTGCAATTTGTACCAGGATGAGGCCGTATCTGAAATTGTCAACTTCTGCAATGATAAGGCGTTGGAAATTAAGATCCTTTGTCATGCAGCAGGATTAGGAGGGGCCAGGGATTTTCTTAGTTTACCTCTGGAAGGATTAAGAAATATGGTCAGGGTAAATATCGAGTCGGCCATGGCTCTTAGCTTATCACTGCTTCCCACCTTAGAAAAAAATGCACCGGCCTATATTCTGAATGTCGGGAGCATGGCGGCATTTGCGCCTATCCCAGGTAAGAATATTTACTCTGCTACCAAGGCCGGCTTACTCTTCTTCAGTTATTCCCTGAGATATCAACTTGCAGAAAAAAATATTTCTGTAAGCTGCCTATGCCCGGGACCGGTATTTACAAAACCTGCCATAAAAGATGAAACCATTAAGCAAATGGGATGGATTGGAAATAAAATGAGCGTCACACCGCAAACTGTTGGAGAGATTGCTGTTCGCGATATGCTTAAAGGCAAAATGATTATCATACCCGGAAAACTCGCCAGCATGATTTCCTTTTTATTACGGATACTTCCTACCGGATTTGCCGCGCGCATTCTTTTTAAATCCGGGAAGCAGGCAAAGCATGAAATATTAACCCCTGCATAAATTACAACCCACATACATGAAATACTTACTTATTTTTTTTCTAATGAGCAGCCAATACCTGGGGTCTCTTGCCCAATCCAGCACGGAAATTATTCCACAAGCCGATAGTTCAAAACCTTATGCCCTGGTTGCAGGTGGTAGCAAGGGAATCGGATATGGCATTTCGGAGGCATTGGTTAAGAGAGGATATAATCTGATTTTAATAGCCAGGCATCTGGATACCCTTGACAAAGCAAAGAGTATATTAGAGTCAACATACCACATTCATGTAGACATTCTCCCTTTTGATCTGAGTTTTGACAGGTCTGCCGGAGAAATCGCAAAATGGTGCACCGAACGAAACATTCATTTGAAAGTCCTTTGCAATGTTGCAGGAATGGGAGGGTCCAGGGATTATCTGTCGCTATCCCTCGATTCGCTCCGTTATATGGTCAGGTTAAATGTTGAATCCTGTATGGCCCTTTCACTCGTATTGTTGCCCTTATTGGAAAAAAATGCCCCATCCTATATTTTGAATGTGGCCAGCATGGCGGGGTTTGCGCCGATACCGATCAAGAATATGTATTCCGCAACCAAATCGGCAATTGTCTTTTTCAGTTACTCTCTCCGATATCAGTTAAAGGACAAACATATCAGTGTGAGCTGCCTTTGTCCTGGTCCCGTTTTTACCAAGCCGGAAATCGTGATAGATACTAAAGCAAAACTTGGAAAATTTGGTGTTAAGATGGCGCTACAGCCGGAATATGTTGGTGAAGTAGCCATAGAAAAAACACTTAAAAGGAAACTGATCATTGTGCCGGGAACGCTGGCCAAAATCAGCTCGGTAATTGTCAGAGCGCTTCCGCGCAGATGGGTCGTTGCATTTTACGGAAACGCAGGAAAAAAAGCAAACAAGAAAAAAGAAAAAGGGAAAACCTAATGGCGTTTATTGCCAGAGATCCACCAATCTTCCGACAATAAGTTGCTTGTCGAAAAAACCTTCAACATTGTTTTTGTTTCTGTTTGAAGGATGCGGATAACATTCTCATGAATGTCCAGTATGGAGAACCGGTTAGCTTGTAGTTCATCCGGGTTGTCATATAAGATAGCACCTTCAATTATCCCATCCAATGAAGAAACCTTTTGCAGCATAACCATCGATTTAGAATGAAATATTAAGCTGGTATAAAAATAGAGATTGATTTACGAATGAATTTAAGTTTTATGTTAATTTATCATGGCATCTGGGAGAATTCGGTCAACAGTGGGTTGTGATCGGAGATCTGATATTCGAACGTTAAAGAATGGTTATTTGTAACACAACACTTGACAATTAGAAACAATCATATTCTGAACTTAATAAAGGTTCAAATGCGAATCAATGAATTTTCCGAGCTTGCCATAGCCTTCCTCGTTGGGATGCAAGCCATCTGAGAACAGGGATTCATCAATTTTTTTATCCTGTTTTAAAAAAAGTTTTCCCGCATCTGCATAGTGAATCCTTGTATTAAATTTTACAGATGCAAGCCGTGCATTAAACCCGGCAACTCTTTGTTCCGTGTTCCTTCGGGGAAGAATGCCCAGCAATAAAATTTGCGCATCAGGTTGTTTTGCCTGAATCGCCTTGATTAAGAACTGCAATCCCTGAATTATTTCTTCATCATTATTGAACCCCAGGTTATTGGTACCAATCATCAATATAATATGATTGGGGTTTATGCTATCGAGCTCGCCGTGGTACACCCGCCATAATACATTCTCAATTCTGTCCCAGCCAAATCCCATATTTACAGCATTCCGCGGTTCAAAATATTTTTTCCATGAATTCCTGCCTCCGGCACGCGGTTCCGCGGGCAGTCCGCCCCAATAATGCGTAATGGAATTACCAATCAATACTGTTTGGGGCGAATGCGCTCTGTTAAATGCAATCACCTCCTCATGCCTCGTTTCCCAGTCATAAATAGCAGCATCCCGTCGTTGAGATACAGGTGTGGTTGTGGAGAATTTGCCAACGGGCTCACCTAAAATAACCCTAATCTTTTTTTCATACGCCTCTGCATATCGCATCATGCCTATATCATTCGGGTGCACGCCATCCACCATGGTTTCGATATCCTGATTGATTTCTTCTTTAGAAAGCCGGTAAATATTTTTAACGCCGGCGGCAATTAACGAATCAAATATTCCATGCAAAGCCGTATTGGCATCCTGATACTC
>PLEB01000245.1:3112-6200 GCA_003136915.1 Chitinophagaceae bacterium | reverse complement strand
ATGGTTGATGGTTGATGGATCCCTGGTGCGGATTCGCAACAAAAGTCCATCAACCATCAACTCACTTTTCACTCCCGGTCCACTTAAACCACTTAATCCCCAGCACAGCAAAAATAACTGCATATCCGAAGGTTGCCAAAAGCGCCCTGGTTGCCGAGGCATCCCAGGACCCGGGATGAATGCTGCTTGCAACAATATGTTGAACAGTTCCATAAGGTGACCACAAAACGACATCGCCGATTTCTTTTCCCAACACGCCGAGTCCACCCAGCATCCCAACCATGATAAATACAAAATATACCAGCCTGCTGGTAGAATTAACAGTCTCGGCGTTCTTAATGAGTCCCACGATCATCTGACCTAGTCCAAGGTAAACAGCGCCTCCCATGATGGATGCCAGGTACCCCATGATATATCCGGATGTGTTCAGTGTAATTTTATCGAAATAGGATGCCGCAATAAAAACGACGGTTGTCATAAGGAAAATCATCAGCAACTGTATCGCAAGCCGGCTGACCATTATGGACCATGTCGGTAATGGAGCTACCCGGAGTCGCTGAAAAACACCTTTATCACGGTCACGGGCAACCGAATTTGAATAGCCCATCAGACCGATGGCAATAAGACCAAGCGTAAGGCAGGTTCCTAATACAAATGTTCCGCCGAGCCTGTCTATGGCTCCTTTCCAGGATAAAAGTATCACAACGGGAACAAGAAGGATCAGCATAAAAGATTTCCTGTTGCGCCACAGTGTGGTGAGATCGGCCCGCAGCAGGGATGAGAGGACTGATGATAAAGGAGGTATGGTTTGCATTTGAGTTGATTAAAATAAAATTAAACTCTCACCTGGCTGCCTGTGAGCCCGATGAATACATCTTCCAGCGTGATCTTTCCTTTACGGGATGCGCGGATCACTTCGGGATTGTTCCGGTGCTTTTCTATCAGATCCCCGGGCGTATCCGTGTTGATTACCTGGCCGTGGTCAATGATGGCAACGCGATCGCAAACGGCTTCCGCTTCTTCCATCGAATGCGTGGTGAGCATTATGCCGTGCCCCATGTTTCTAAGCGCTTCCATTCTTTCCCATAGCTGACGCCGCGCCTGAGGATCGAGTCCGGTAGTGGGTTCATCAAGCAAAACCAATTTCGGTTCGTGGATGAGCGCAATGACCAGGGAAACTCTTTGCTGCTGGCCGCCAGACAACTGTCCGAATTTTTTAGACCCGGCCTCACGCAGATTAATATTGTTGAGTATGGTATCCAGTTTTTCCTTTGTCAGGGCTACGCCGTATATCCCTGCATAAAGCTTAAGGATCTCCATGACATTCAGTTCAGGTTGAAAACTGGTTGCCTGCAACTGAACGCCCATATTGGCGCGCGCCAGCAGGGCCTGAGTTTTTACGTCGTAACCGGCAACCCGGATATCGCCCGATTCCGGAACAAGTAATCCCTCTACCGCACTCAGGCAAGAAGTTTTGCCTGCCCCATTTGGTCCAAGCAATCCAAAAATTTCTCCTTCCCGTACAGTAAAGGAAACGTTTTTCACTGCGTGGAAATTCCCATAATTCACGTTGAGGTTTAGGACTTCCAGAACAGCCTCTGAATGAACACTCATAGTAAATGCCTTTTTTTGTTTGGAATCCGTATTTGAAACCATCTTCGCTTTCATTCTTTCAATAACCCGTCAACCAGCGCACTAAATTCTTTTTTGAATATCTCGTAGTGATCACCTGTACCCGGACCGTTAAAACCAGTATCAATCTTTCTTACGAATCCTTTTTTATCAATGAAAATTGTGGTAGGGAAAGCCATAATCTTATTGATTTGCGGTAGTGTTTTTTCCGTTCTTAAGCTATCATTTACTGCAACGCCGGTAACCAAAACAGGATACGTTATCTTAAACCGGTCTACAAAAGATGCGAGGGATTTTTTCGACTCCTCGAAATTAGTGGTCCTTTCGTAAGCCAGGGCAATTATATCCACGCCCCTGTGATGGTTTTTTTTGTAATAATCGCTGAAAAAGCGGGACTCGTCCATACAGTTGGGGCACCAGGATCCCATGATCTGCACAATAACCACTTTGTTTTTAAATGCGTTGTCGTTTATTGAAACTACGGGTCCAAAAATACTTCTGAACTTGAAATCCAGCCTTGGATGTTGCGGGTCTTTTAGCCTGGTGAGGCTGTATTCATCGGGCAATGCTGCGTGTTGATTTTTTTCCGCCATCCAGGATTCCTTGCTGGTTGCGCCGGCATAGAACATGCCACCCGAAATTTTACCGGGACCATTAATCTTTGCCGTGAAATAGTATGCATGCCCACCGTCAAACGTAGAGAGACGGAGTGTATCGCCGTCAACGACGCCTTCCAGAAACCGGTAATCGCCGGTCGTTGTTAAAAAAGTGCCGGTTACCCGGGAACCTGTTTGTTTAAATTCTCCCACTGCTTCCATTCTTCCATCAGATTCGTCAAACCAGGCGGACCAGCGGCCGCTGACATTAAACAATGGATTATGCATCACAGGAAATCTTTGCGGATCATTGAAGACGGCGCGAAATGGGGTGACCACCTGCCGGTGTCCGTAATTTTTTATCCAGTTCCCATCCAGTTCATTTGCGCCGGACAAGCGCAGCGCGAACCTGGAATCAAAAAAAGGCATTTCAATGAACACAGAATCCTGTCGCTGCAGAATATGATCAACCAGGAGACGTTCCTTTCCATTCATTACGTATAGGATCTTTTTTCCGGCGCTATCCCTCGTTTCAAAATTGAAACGGATTTGTATTCCGTCTTTCCGCAGAATACTGGCCTGCCAGACTCCGTCAGGAATTCCATCCACCGGCCGCGGAGCGTTTTTAAAACCAGATTCCGAATAGCTAATAATCTGAACAAACAAAGAAAAAAGAATCAACCAAACAAAGCGAAACAAGATAAATTTGATCATTATCCGGAACAATTGAATCCGCAAATTTAGGCATCATTTCGCGGACAAATCTCTGGCATAGTGATTCCTGATTTTTCATACCTTAGGCAGGGGAATGGTCTCACCATCAGGATGGCGCTTCGCCTGAGATATTTCTTCAAATGATA
>PLEB01000245.1:0-3095 GCA_003136915.1 Chitinophagaceae bacterium | reverse complement strand
GTTTTAACTGGCAATTGCAGGCCGGTCGCAGGAATGTGAGCCAATCAGGTTTTGAGATCCGTGTAGCGGAATCCATCCCAGATCTTAAAAATAACAGGAACCTCGCCTGGAGCAGCGGTAAGGTTATTTCTTCGGCTTCCGTCCATGTGAAATATGGCGGAAAAGCTTTGGAACCCACAAAGAACTATTACTGGCAGGTGCGTGTTTGGGATGAAATGGGGAAGCTATCGGATTGGTCTGCCCCGGCATTCTGGCAAACCGGTTTGATGGATCCTGCCAACTGGAAAGCAAAATGGATTGCAGCCGGATCTGTCCCTGATTCAGCTGCAGGTCCCAGCCCTTTATTCCGCAGGGAATTCAGCGCTGCAAAAAAAGTTTCATCCGCCACATTATATATTACGAGTCATGGCTTGTATGAAGCTTTTATCAACGGGAAGAAAGCCGGCGATGGTCTGCTGACCCCCGGATTTACGAGTTATAATAAAAGGCTTCAGTATCAGGCTTATGATGTAAGCGCACTCGTTCAGCGTGGTAATAATGTTATCGGCGCCATGCTAGGCTCAGGATGGTACAGGGGACCTCTGGCCTGGGCAGGGAATAAAAATATCTATGGAAACTCATTGGCATTGTTGGCTCAACTGGAAATCAGGTACGCCGATGGCAGCAGGGAAACAATCGTGTCCGATGGCCAATGGAAAACCGCCGCAGGCGCAATACGCAGTTCGGAAATATATAACGGTGAAACCTGGGATGGAAGAAAACTTCAGCAAGGCTGGACCAATGCTGGTTTCAGTGACCATGATTGGGAAGCTGTATTCATCCGGGACTACCCGTATAATAATATTGTTCCTACAGAAAACGAGCTGATAAAAAAACATGAAATATTTAAACCGGTAAGAATTTTCAAAACCCCGCAGGGTGACCAGGTGATTGATTTCGGACAGAACCTTGTGGGCTGGGTTGATATAACTGCAAGCGGAAAAAGCGGTGATGAGATCCGCATTTCGCATGCTGAAGTGCTTGACAAAACAGGAAATTTCTATACTGCCAACCTGCGTGCGGCAAAGCAACAGGATGTCTATATACTGAGTGGCCCGGGTGAAGAACATTTTGAACCCCATTTTACTTTTCAGGGATTCCGGTATATCAAAGTGGAAGGATATCCGGGAGAAATCAAACCTGAAAATTTTACAGCGGTCGCTTTGTATTCAGATATGCCAGAAACAGGAAATTTCTCCAGTTCAAATCCGCTCATCAATCAATTGCAGCATAATATTCAATGGGGCCAGAAAGGGAATTTCCTGGATGTTCCAACGGATTGTCCGCAGCGTGACGAGCGGCTCGGATGGACCGGAGATGCACAGGCTTTTTCGCGGACAGCTTCATATAATATGGGGGTACGTAATTTTTTTGCAAAATGGCTGAAGGACCTCAGCGCAGATCAATTTTCTGATGGCGGAGTTCCTTTCGTAATACCGAATGTACTTGGTCCGGGTGCAGGATCATCCGCAGGATGGGCGGATGTCGCCACCATTATCCCATGGAATATTTATCTCGCCTATGGCGACACATCTATTCTTTCGCAGCAATATGCATCGATGAAAGCCTGGGTGAATTATATGAGGGACCACAGCCGGAACGACCTGTGGAATACCGGGTTTCATTTTGGCGACTGGCTGTCGTACCGCTCACCAGACGACGAGGAAAAATCGGCTATTACAGATAAATACCTGATCGCGCAGTGCTTTTACGCACATTCTACTCAGCTGCTTACGGATGCCGCCAATGTTCTGGGCCTTAAGGAAGATGAAACCAATTATAAGCAATTGTTGGAAAGGATTAAATCTGCTTACCTGAAGGAATATGTTACTCCGGCCGGAAGAATAGTATCTAATACACAAACTGCTTACGTTCTTGCACTCGAATTCGATATGCTTCCGGAATCCATGCGCACACTGGCAGCTGACCGCCTGGTAGAAAATATAAAATCATATGCCGATCATCTTACAACGGGTTTCCTCGGAACTCCTTACCTCTGTGAGGTCCTGTCCCGGTTCGGTCATACTGATGAAGCTTACCGCCTTTTATTGCAGGATACTTACCCTTCGTGGTTATATCCAGTGAAAATGGGCGCAACAACCATTTGGGAGCGTTGGGACGGAGAAAAGCCCGACAGTAGTTTCGAGGACCCTGGAATGAATTCTTTCAATCACTATGCTTATGGAGCCATTGGTGATTTTATGTACCGCGTTGTTGCAGGTCTGGATACAGACCCCTCTTCTCCCGGGTACAAAAAGATAATTATTAAACCACATCCGGGAGGGGATTTCAGTAATGTCAATGCCGACCTGAATACCTACTATGGCCTGGTCTCCAGCCATTGGAAAATAATGGGCAATCAGTTTGAACTGGATGTTGATATTCCTGCCAACACAAGCGCCGATATTTATCTGCCTGCTCCGAATGAGGCAGGTTACCGGGAACTCGAAATCGGATCTGGAAAATATCATTTTACATGTAGCCTGAAATAATCTATACCAGATAATTCCTAAGAGCGCTGACGCGGTCAGAGTTTCATCTATGAAAAATTTTCATTAGATTGATTTCACAATGATACTCCGACTTCCTATTTATATTTACCGCTTAATTTTAACCTTTGCCATGCTGCCCGCTTTTTTAACATCGCTCCGGGCGCAAACAGTAATGCCCTTATATCCGGATACCATTCCCAATTCAAGACCCGGAGCGGACGAAGAGATTTCCAAGTATTCTGACGATGGGACACTTAGCATCAGTAAGGTTTCCAGACCTGAATTAACTGTTTTTCTTCCACCTAAAGAAAAAGCTGGCGGTACGGCGGTTATCGTTTGCCCTGGCGGGGGATATGTGAATATTTCGGCAAGCCACGAGGGTTCTGATGTTGCCAGGCGTTTAAATGAAGAAGGCATAACTGCTTTTGTATTGAAATACCGGATCCCCGATGATCAAACGATGATCAATAAAGAAATCGGCCCCTTGCAGGATGTGCAGCGTGCGATTCAGATCGTCCGTTCGCGGGCAGCTGAATGGGGAATTAATCCGCACCGGATTGGTAT
>PLEB01000126.1:8799-9419 GCA_003136915.1 Chitinophagaceae bacterium | reverse complement strand
AAAAAAATTGAGACCCTGCACATCACGCGCAGCTCACTGGAAAAAACAGAACAGCTCACGCGCGAATCAACTGAGATCAGTGAACATATTGATAGGGTCACCAAACTTTCCAACCTCGCACTGCTGCTCTATCGCTGGTACGTAGAAAACGGACATGCGCGTAATGATGCGGATATCAAAAGACTGGAGGAGTTCTTTAGGCAAAACACTCGTTTTGATACAACGCATCTCAACGACTTTTACGAAAAACTTTATCTGTATCAAAGTTATAGCTGGCTTTCTTTTATTCGGATGGATTTCCTAATGTATTACCGCTACGGGCAGAAATGGATCGATCTGTTTGAAGAAATTCCGTTAATGATCTCCGTGGAAACGGGCCACTATGTAAAGGGCATGCACAATTTAATGAATGCGCTTTTTGATCTTAGGCATTTCAGTAAGTTTGAACTCATTCTGAAAAAATTTGAGGACTATGCAAAAACGCCGCAGGGGCTTCATCACGATAATTTCCGGATTCATACTTTCGTTTATATCCATCTCGCGAAAATCAATCAGCACCTGATGACCGGCACTTTTAAAGAAGGGCTGACACTTGTACCTCATCTCAATAAGAAGCTGGA
>PLEB01000126.1:0-8791 GCA_003136915.1 Chitinophagaceae bacterium | reverse complement strand
ATGGAATCGCTGACTAAATCCGTTTATCGTTTTATGGCGAAAATGAAAAATCTCACGGTCGTTGAGGAAGAGATGTTTAAATTCCTCCGGAAAAGTTTCCAGATATCCCGTCGTGAGATAAAACCCGAACTCGAAAAATTACTCAGCACCATCAAGCATCTCGAGCACAACCGCTACGAAACGCGCTCCTTTGCCTATCTCGACATCATCTCCTGGCTCGAAAGCAAAGTGCAGGAAAAGACGATGAGCGAGATTATTTATGCGAAGTATATGAAGAGAAAGAAGCGCAGTTGATGGTTGTTATATGAGTTATGGGTTATGGGTTATGAGTGATGAACTTCCGGTGCAAATCCAAGAAAGATGGTAACTATCCAAAATTTTTAGAAGTAATTGGAACTTGCTGAGGTGACCATCACCCATAACTCATCACTCATAACCCATAACTCTCATAACAACCATCCACCTTAAAAACGCACAGCACATGTACCAAAACCGTACATCTTCCCAGCTGGTATTTTCATAAATAATTGCCATTTAAACCCTTACGTGCTGGCATTTTTATTGACCACTTTAGGGCGATCAGTCCGTCAACCGTCAACTGTCAACCGTCAACCCTTACCTTTCAACCGTCAACCAAATACTAAAACTATCTCAAATGCTCAAGAACTACTTCATTACCGCATGGAGAAATTTTCGGCGTAATAAGATTTTTTCTTTTATTAATGTGCTGGGATTAGCGATTGGCATCAGCGCAGCGCTTGTTATTTTTCTGATCGTTCATTACGATTTCAGCTTTGATAAATTTGAAAATGGCGGGGACAGGATTTACCGGGTGGTTACGGAAATGAAATCCGCCGGGAATCCTTTGTCACTGGAAGGTGTTCCATCGCCTCTGCCGGATGCTGTAAAAAAAGAAGTAAGCGGACTGGAAGAAACTGTCGGGTTCCAGCAATACAATGGTCTTCCCAAAGTATCGATTCCAATAAATAACGGGCAAAAGCCGGCTGTTTATAAAGATCAATTGGATGTCATTTACGCAGATAACAACTATTTCAAAATAATTCCTTACCAGTGGCTGGCAGGATCTCCTTTAACCGCATTAAGGGAGCCGCACAAGCTGGTGTTGACTGAGCAAAGAGCAAGAACTTATTTCCCGAACAAGAATATCGCTGACATTATTGGAAAACAAATTATTTATGATGACTCAATAAAATTAACCGTATCGGGCATTGTAAAAAATCTGACGGAGAATACGGATTTCAAATTCAAAGAATTTGCTTCGATATCAACTATTTATGATGGCGGAGTGGCGGGATTAAAAGGGAATTATGCATGGGGCGAGTGGGGTAGTATTAATGGAGCTTCTCAATTGTTCATAAAATTAGCCGCCGGAAGTTCAGTTCAGAATATTGAATCCCAACTGAAAACCTTGCTGAAAAAATATAATAAAGATGCCAATAGGGACAACAGGAATACGACTGTATTTCGCCTTCAACCTTTGGATGATCTTCATTTTAACAGTGCTTATGGCAACTTTAACGGGCAAGTGGCTCACAAACCCACTCTTTATGCTTTACTGATCGTAGCTGTATTTCTATTGCTGCTGGGTTGCATTAATTTCATAAATCTAAGTACGGCGCAGGCATCAAAGCGAGCCAAAGAAATTGGTATTCGCAAGACCATGGGCAGTTCAAGAAAAGGCATCGTGCTCCAATTCCTGAATGAAACTTTTTTCATTACACTTATCGCAACGATTCTATCTATTCTGATTACGCCTTTATTATTAAAAGTTTTTTCGGATTTTATTCCAAAAGACCTGCATCTTGANNTCCAGGACGCGAAAGGCCATGCTGAGAAAAAGTTTGACCATATTCCAGTTTTTTATTGCCCAGGTATTTGTAATGGCCACATTGGTTACCGTAAAACAAATCCATTATGTGCTCAACAAGGATATGGGATTTAAGAAGGATGCGATCATATTCGTTTGGATGCCCTTTAACTGGAGTAATTTTTCGAAGCTTGATAATAATCGTTCGATACTGATGAACAAACTCGAATCCCTGCCTGGAATACAAATGATCAGCCTGGGATCCTCCGCGCCATCCTCCTCAAATTGGTCATCGAATTTGTTGTCATTTAAAGATGGCAAAAAAGAAATNNGTCATGGCAGACTTTAACCAGGAGTCCCTGCATGCGCCTGTAAAGCCATTGGCTTTTTCAGCTAACACGCAAAACTCTTACGTTCTTCATATTGCATTGAGTGCGCAGAATGATGAAGGAACATCCTGGGAGACTACAATCGGCAAAATTAAAATCGCATATAAAGCCATTTACCCCCAGGAAGATTTCAACTATGAATTCTTTGACGAAAGCATTGCCAAATACTATAAAAGCGAAGAAGATATCTCACGTCTATTAAAATGGGCAACTGGTCTGGCTATTTTTATCAGCTGCATGGGCCTGCTGGGNNGCGTTCGTAATCGCCATGCCCCTTGCCTGGTGGGCCATGCATACATGGCTCGAGAACTTTGCTTATCGCACAACCATAAACTGGTGGGTATTTCTACTGAGCGGAGCAATTATGATGGTTATTGCTTTGATTACTTTAAGCATACAAACCATTAGGGCAGCCAGCGCGAATCCCGTGGAGAGTCTAAGAAATGAGTAGCGCATTCGGAGGGAGTGATGGGTTATGGGTTATGGGTTATGGGTGAGGGTTACCTCCCCAAATTCCAATTACTTTTAGAAATAATAGATAGTTAGCATCTTTCTTGGTTTTGCAGCGGAAGTTCATCACTCATAACCCATAATCCATAACTAAACCTTGATCAATTTATTAACCGCAAGCTCCAAAGTTTCCTTTTTCTTCGCAAAGCAAAACCGCAATACTTTGTCGTCTTTGCCGGATTGATAAAAGGCGGAGACGGGGATGGCGGCGACACCGTGCTTCGCTACGAGGTGTTTGGCGAAATCAAAGTCGGGGTCCTGGTTGATTTGTTTATATGAGTATATCTGGAAATAACTACCGTGGGTTTCTAAATGCTCAAACCTNNGAGAGATATTGGCTTTTGTCTTTGAGGAAGGAGGCCATTGCGACCTGAACCGGGGTATGACAACTGAATGCGTTGAATTGATGCAGCTTTCGGAATTCTTTCATCATCCATTCGGGACCGACGCAGTATCCCATTTTCCATCCGGTGCAATGAAAAACTTTTCCCAGGGAAAAGCATACAAAACTCCGCTCAAATAAATCAGGATAGCGAAGCATAGACAAATGGGGCAGCGAATCCAGGATAATATGTTCATATACTTCGTCGGAAATAATAAAAATATTGGTGTCGCGCACGAGATTACGCAGTGCAGAGATATCACTGTGAGAAAGCACAGCGCCGGTAGGATTGTGTGGCGTATTCAACATGATGAGTTTCGTCTTTTCTGTAATAGCNNCAGTCATAAGCCGGCTCAAAAACAATCACTTCATCACCGGGACGAAGCAGGGTGCTGAGTGCTGTGTAAATGGCGTAAGTCCCGCCCGGCGTAACCGTTATTTCGGATTCAGGATGAACCGTCCGCTGATAGAGATCCTCTATTTTTTCCGCGATGGTCTCACGCAAAGGAAGCCAACCCTCCATTGGTGCATACTGATTGTACCCATCCTTCATAGCCTGGTTCACTAGAGCAATCAGGGATTTATTCATAGGGAAATCAGGAAATCCCTGGCCAAGGTTGATGGCCTTAGCTTTTGTAGCCAAGGCGCTCATTACTGTGAAAACAGATGTGCCGGTATCGGGGAGTTTGGATTCGAATTGCATGTAGTAATCGTTGATGGTATATGGTGGATGGTTGATGGACTTTATGAGCAAATACCAAGATAGTCGATAAGAGAGGGAAAGATACACACAAAGTCCATCCACCATCCACCATATACCATCCACCGAACATCGGCCTCAGCGTCTCCAATTATAAATATTCATCGCCGATGTTCCTCCGCACTTCCGCCACATAATCCTTTATCTCCTGCTCCTTGTCTCTTTTGCAGATGAGGAGAACGTCGCTGGTGTCGACGATGATGAAGTCCTTCATGCCCTGGAGTACAAGTAATTTATTGTTACCGGAATGGATGATGCAATCCTGGGCGTCGATGACCATGACGTTTTCGCCGGCAATGGCATTGCCGAGATAGTCTTTTTCGAGGTTGTCGTAGGCGCTGTTCCAGGTGCCAAGGTCACTCCATCCGAAGGAAGCAGGGATCACATAGACATTGTTCGCTTTCTCCATGATTCCAAAATCGATGGAGATGGTTGTGCACAGTGGATAGATATGTTCGAGTGCTTTTTTCTCGGCAGGGGTATTGAACGCATCCTTTTCCGCAACAAANNGATTGCGGCTCGCGCTGGATATAACCGTAGCCAGTATTCGGATGCAGTGGCGTGATACCCAGGGTGACAAGCGCATTGTGCTTGTTGACAAAACTCAGGGCCTCGAGGCAAACTTTTTTGAATGCTATACGATCCAGGATCATGTGATCCGCAGGAGCAACGATCAGCGAAGCCTTCGGATCTTTCTGCATCAGCTTAAAAGAAATATAAGCAATGCAGGGAGCGGTATTCTTACGCGAAGGTTCTCCCAGAATATTTTCTGGCGGAATCCGCGGCAACTGCTCCGCGCAGATGCTCAGGTACTCATGGGAAGTAACCACATAAATATTTTCTGGTTGGATGAAATCGGTGAGACGCTCAAAGGTGGACTGGATCAGAGTTTTACCGGTATGTAAAATATCAAGAAATTGTTTGGGAAAATTCTGCCGGCTCATGGGCCAAAATCTGCTTCCAATACCACCGGCCATGATCACCGCATAATGATGTTCATTCATAAAATAAGTCGTTTAGATAATTCCTTCCCTGACCAGGTCGTGGATATGAATAAAGCCTGCATATTGATCTTCGTCCATCACCAGCAGCTGACTGATATCTTTCGACCTCAACAATTCGAGGGCTTCCACTGCAAGTGCATTTTTAGAAACGGTCGTTGGTTTAGGGGTCATGATTTCTTTAGCGGTCACGATCGACGTGTTCGCATTTTTTTCCAGCATTCTTCTCAGATCACCATCCGTAATAATACCTAAGAGTTTTTCTTTAGTGCCCGTAACGGCAGTCGCTCCCAATCGTTTTGAAGTCATTTCCATGATCACTTCTTTCAGTAATGCATCGGGGCCTACCTGCGGTTTTGCATTGTGCAGATAGAGATCACTTACCCGCAGGTATAATTTCTTGCCTAGTGTGCCGCCGGGATGAACGCGCGCAAAATCATCCGCGCTGAACCCCCTCATCTCCATCAGCGTAATGGCCAGCGCATCACCCATCACCATTTGTGCCGTGGTGCTGCTGGTAGGTGCAAGGTTATGCGTGCAGGCCTCTTCCGGAACTGAGGTATTTAAAAAGATATCGGCTTTTTTTGCAAGCAGGGATTGGTCGTTGCCCACCATACCGATCAGCGTATTGCCTCCGCGGGATAGCAGGGGAAGCAGCATTTTGATCTCCGGACTTTCGCCGCTCTTGCTGATCAGCATCACCATATCATATTCGCCAACCATGCCGAGGTCGCCGTGAATTGCATCACCCGCATGCATGAACGCTGCCGGCGTACCCGTGGAATTCAGGGTGGCTGTGATCTTCTGCGCAATGATGGCGCTCTTCCCAACGCCGCTGATAACCAACCTGCCTTTGCAGGCGGCGATGGCTTCTACGGCCTCGACAAACTGGTCATTGATAAATACTTCCAGTCCTGCTATTGCAGCGGCTTCTTTCGTGATGATCCGCAGGGCGGAGGTTTTAATGGATCCGGTTGTCATGCGTAAGCCGCAAAATTATGTCTTTCCGAATGCTAAGATGGTATCGCGAAAGGGAATTTTTAACAAAACCGGCTTTTTATTAGCCCTCAAAATTTGTACCTTCGCCGACTCGATTTACCAGATAGAGCCCAATTCGTTATAACTACTGCTTCCCATACCAGTTTTTTTGACTATCTTAAGACTTCCCACGCTAACGACTGTGTGAAGGAAAACCAACGAGCATGGCAACAACGACAACGAAGAAAACAGCAAATAAAAAATCTAACCCGGGTTTAGGAAAAACAACCAAAGGACTTGTAGATCTGGAATTATTGAGCCACCTCCAGGAGCATTTTGGCTTTGACGGATTCAAGCAGGACCAGGACGCGATCATTCAAAACGTATTAAAAGGAAAAGATACATTCGTGATCATGCCTACCGGCGGCGGCAAGAGTCTTTGCTACCAGTTGCCGGCCATGATGAGCGAAGGCGTGGCGATCATTGTAAGTCCCCTGATCGCGCTCATGAAAAACCAGGTGGACCTGGTGCGCGGTTACAGCTCACGTGATAACGTGGCACATTTCCTCAACTCCACACTGAATAAAAAACAGATCAAGGCNNCTGGATTTTTTCAGCGACCTGAAAATATCTTTTTTCGCCGTTGATGAAGCGCATTGCATTTCAGAATGGGGGCATGATTTCAGGCCCGAATACCGGAGGCTGCGCGAGATCATGGACCTGGTGAATCCGAATGTTCCGGTGATCGCACTAACGGCCACGGCTACCCCAAAAGTGCAGAGTGATATTATCAAGAACCTGGCGCTGCGCGATCCCGCGATATTTATATCCTCGTTTAACCGGCCTAATTTATATTACGAAGTTCAGCCGAAAATAAAAAAGGACGATACGATCCGCAACATCGTCAAATTCATCCTAAAGCATAAAGGAAAGAGCGGCATCATTTATACCCTCAACCGGAAAACAACGGAAGAGCTATCTGACATGCTGGTGGCCAACGGAATTAAATCGGTGGCATATCATGCGGGGCTTGACAGCAAGCTGCGTGCGGAAAGGCAGGACCAGTTCATGAACGAAGAAATGCAGGTGATCGTGGCGACCATCGCATTCGGTATGGGGATTGACAAGCCCGATGTCAGGTTTGAGATCCATTATAATATTCCGAAGTCG
Source organism: Chitinophagaceae bacterium (assembly GCA_003136915.1). Taxonomy (GTDB): domain Bacteria; phylum Bacteroidota; class Bacteroidia; order Chitinophagales; family Chitinophagaceae; genus Puia. The sequence continues at coordinate 1,773 of PLEB01000126.1, read as the reverse complement.
ATCGAAAACTATTACCAGGAAACAGGGCGCGCCGGTCGTGACGGACTGGAAGGCATATGCGTATTATATTATTCACATAAGGACGTGCAGAAGCTCGAGCACTTCATGAAGGACAAGCCGCTATCAGAACGCGAAGTGGGAGCACAACTAATAAACGAAACCGTAGGCTATGCCGAGACCGGAGTCTGCCGCCGCAAAGTATTAATGAGTTATTTCGGCGAAGAATATACGGCGGAGAACTGTGGTGAATGTGATAACTGCAGGCATCCGAAAGAAAGGGTGGAAGCAAAAGACGATGTCGTGAAAGCGCTGAAAGCCATCAAAGGCCTGGACGAACGATTTGCCACGGACTATACGGTGAATGTGATCGTGGGNNGAAACCGAATACTACTGGAATTCACTCATCCGGCAAATGTTACTGGAAGATTTGTTAAGAAAAGACATCGAAGAATATGGCGTGTTGAAATTCACGAAGAAAGGTCAGGACTTTTTAAAGAAGCCCAAAACCTTTCCTATCGTACTCAACAACGCCTTTGAAGAAGCCAATGCGGAGGACGACGAAGAACCTCAGGATGCTGTTCCCGGCACCGCGGCCAGTGACGAAGTGCTCTTTGAAATGCTCATGGATTTAAGGAAGAAAGAATCAAAGAAAAAAAACCTGCCGCCCTTTGTGTTGTTCCTTGAGAATTCGATCCAGGACATGGCAACGTATTACCCCACCACGGTTCTCGAGCTGGAAAGATGCCAGGGCGTAAGTAAAGGCAAGGCGATCCGGTATGGCAAACCATTTATCGAACTCATCGCGAAATATGTAGAAGAAAACGAAATCGAAAGACCTGATGATTTCGTGATGAAGACGGTGGCGAATAAAAGCATCAACAAAGTATATATCATCCAGCAGATGGATAAAAAGATCCCGCTCGAAACGATTGCGAAGAACAAGGACATGCGGCTGGATGCACTTTTAGAAAACATGGAAACTATTGCCGCCAGTGGCACGCGTCTTCACCTCGATTATGTAATCAACGAAATGCTCGACGAAGCCGAGCAGGATGAAATCATTGATTATTTCAAGGGCTGCGAGACGAGCAGCTTGCAATTGGCGCAGCAGGAACTCGCCGAAGGCAATTTTACCTGGGAGCAGTTGAAGCTGATGCGGATTAAGTTTTTGAATGAGTATGGGATGTAGGGAATTCGAGCGCAGAAAAGGCCCAATCCTTTGGGCAAATTCATAAAATCACCTATTTTTGCAGCCCTTACTAATTACTAAGATCTTAAGGATAAGGTAATCAATTTGGAATGGCGTTCCGCCTTGCGAAAGCTTAGGCGGACACCGGTTGGTGCGGTAGCTCAGTTGGTAGAGCAAAGGACTGAAAATCCTTGTGTCGGCGGTTCAATCCCGCCCCACACCACGAGCATTAAAAAGCATTTTAATTCATTGAATTACAATGCTTTTTTTATTTTAATATGACTACTTTCTATTCAAAAAAGTCATTCCGTTCTCAAACTTTTTACCGGGTTTGCTATCGCTGCCTTGATAGTTTGAAAACTTAGCGTGATGAAACTAATAGCCATCATGAACAAACCGGCTGCGCCAAAAATCCACCATGTAACAGCAGTTCGGTATGCAAAATTTTGAAGCCACTGGTTAATACCCATCCACGCCAGCGGTGTGGCAATGATAAAGGCAATCAGTACCAGCCGTAAAAAGTCCTTTGATATCAGGTAGATGATTTGTGAAACTGTTGCTCCCAACACTTTTCTTACGCCAAT
>PLEB01000141.1 GCA_003136915.1 Chitinophagaceae bacterium | reverse complement strand
CCTGTTAAATCCGCTGGTCCATCCTCCATCAACAATAATATTGTGACCATTAATATAAGAGGCCTCATCAGAGACTAAAAAGGCAACCGCGTCTGCTATTTCATCCGCTTCACCAGGCCGTTGTTGTGGAATGAAAGATATCATTCGCTCTGCCATGGCACTGAAACTTCCAGATTCACTATAAAATAATTTGCGTGTTTGCTCGGTTAAAGTTGAACCGGGCGACACCGCATTTACCCGGATACCAAATGGAGCCAGTTCGCATGCCATTGCTTCTGTCATTTTAATAATAGCAGCCTTTGCGGCTACAAACCCTATTTGTAACCGTAAGGCTACTACACCCGCTACAGAAGCCAGATTTACAATCGAACCGGTTTTCTGCCGGACCATCTTTTGTGCAGCTGCCTTACAGCAATAAAAAGTTCCGTTAAGATCAATGTTGATTATATCATGCCAGGTCTGATCCGGATATTTATCGATGGTTACCCTGTCTTCAGGTTTTGATGAATTTATACCTGCGTTGTTAATCATAATATCCAATCTCCCAAATCGTTCAATTGACTTTTCGATCAAATTATTTACTTGCTGAATATTACTTATGTCACAAGGGATGAATATAGCCCTTGGCCCTAGCAGCATGGCCGTTTCCTCCCCTTTACCTGTTTGAATATCTGAAACAACCAGGTTACATCCATAGCTATATAGTTTCTTAGCTATTGCTTTACCAATTCCCCCGGCAGAACCTGTTACAATTGCTACTTTATTTTCCAAATCCTTTTTATGAATCATCTCATTATCTTTCTAATGCTCAGGCGTTAAAATGCCAACAACACCGCCAATAGGAATGGTCTCCCCTTCTTGAGCAACAATCCTACTCAGTATACCATCTGTTGGAGACCCTAATTCAACAACAGCCTTATCCGTTTCAAAGTCCAACAATACTTCGTCTTTTTTAAGCTTTTCTCCGACCTTTTTGTACCACTTGGCTATTACTATCTCTGTAACTGTAAGTCCTTGGTTAGGAATTGTAATTTCTGTTGTATTATTATCCGCCATGTTTTTTGTATTCATTTCATTATAAGATTAACGATGTTTTGAAAATCAGGGATCAGGTGCTTTTAACAATTTGCACCGGATGCACTAATGGTTGAGGAACATTTGAATTATTTGTATCCTATTGCTTTTAATATGGTGTCGAAATCGGCAGGAAGTTTTTCAATTGTTTTGTTCTGGTTCTGAGCCGCATAGCGCAATAAATTGCGCAAAAGACGTTCCGCTGCCGGATGAATACCTAAATTGTCACGAATCAATAATGTATTTAAAATGAAATTCCCCGAACCAAATGAGTAAACTGAAACCATCAACCCCGAAGAATAATCCTGAGAGGCTTTGATTGCTCCTGCTACAGCTTCTTTTGGAGGATCCTGTCCCATCCAAACTGTACTTGGAATAAGTTCACGATAGAAATCATGATCCATCAATCCTCCGGCAGGAAGGCCTTCGAAAATAGGATGTCGCTTTGCCCATTCATCTTTTAAATAAAGCCAGCTATAAATAGTGGATAAAGACCCTTTTTTTCCCAAAGGCAAAAACCCATCCTTGTTCATGCCTTGTTTGAATACTACGGGAGAAAGAAATATGGCGTTTGATCCGCGAGCGATGTGTTTCAAGAGTGAAGTAAATTCCGATAGTGTGTCTTTGTCCGCTGGTGGTTCTATCCCTACTAATATGATCTCTCTTGATTGTTGCTTTTCCGCATTAAAAGGTTGTGTTTTTATATGATTTGCTGCGAGCCATTTTGTTAATTGCGTATCTACTCCCCATACCGTAACCTCCATCTCGGTTGCTGGCATCTGATTCGGATCGTCAACATAAAATTCAGCCTCTCCACATCTTGGCGCACCTCCCCGTTCAAGGGTAGCCAAAAGATGGTATTTCCCTGCAGGGCCGTCTACAGGCAAGTCTTCTGAAAAAACAGGTATAGCCAATGGAGGTTCAATTCCATTTTGTGTTGGCTGAATCGTAATCGTTGTTTTACGCTCATAAATTTTTCTGTTATCAGGTCCAACCACCTGAATAAGTGTAGGATAATCTCCCGGAGCAAGAACATCTTCGTTAGCCAGAATCACTTCAAGCTTAACTTTCCTCCCGCGGTATATGTTTTTTGGTTCGGCAAACAAGCACCAGCGTAATGGAGCTAATCCCTCAAACATGGCATCAACGGTGCCGGGTTTAAGCTCCCGAAAAGTAGTTGTCAAACCTTCTCCGGACATCACATGATCATTCATGCCTGTAAGACTATATCCTATAATTTTCGGATTTGAACGGATTGCAGTAAGTCCAAGCGTCCTTTGTCTTGCCACCCGGAGAAGGCTCTCAGTAAAAAAATCTTCCGGCCGGGGGTAAATCTGATCCAGCTTCCATTGTTTCCAATCAACGAGATATTTATCTAACTTGTCTTTGTAAAATTTCGCATCCTCATCTTCCTCTTTTCCAAAACGTTCGAAATGTCGTGTAACCCGCCATAAGTCAACGGCGCTGCCAATACCATATTCAGACAGAAAAACCGGTTTCGTATTTTGTCCGAGAGCCCGGATGAAATCAGTAGTTTGTGCTGTTTGAGGAACTGTGGGATAAACATGTGCATCTCCGGAACCTTCACTGTATCCTCCGATATCAGTCATTTTTGATTGAGGAGCATCAGGAGCCTCCTTGCCAAGTAAATATTCCCATTTCGGTGATCCGGGATTTGATATAGATCCGAAGGAGAATTGACCATCCCAACGGCCACTGCCTAGGATAAACATTCGGCTATTGTCTAAAGACCGTACGAGCGGAAGCATCGCAACA